>DATJGC010000001.1:0-2859 GCA_035495345.1 Chitinophagaceae bacterium
CTTTGGCCAATTGAATGGCAAACGCTTCGCCAATACCAGATGATGCACCTGTTACCAGGGCAATCTTACCATCTATTTTTTTCATCGTATTTTCTTTTTATTACGATGCAAAATTGCCCTGCCTGAAACTTAAAGCACTGAACAAATGTTAAGTAATTATTTTTCTTCTTATCCTGCTCAGGGTTTGTGGCTCAATGCCAATGTAAGAAGAAATATATTGCAGGGGAACATTCTGTAGTATATGCGGCTCTTCCTTTATTAGTTTCAAATATTTTTCCTCTGAGTTAAGCGTAATTAAATCTTTAGCTCGCTGGTTGTTAAAAACCAGGTATCTTTCTGACATAAGCAGGCCAAACAAAGCGATATTGTGACTCTGCTTGTATAACGCGTCCAGATTCTCCTTTGTAATTTTCAATAACTCACACTCGGTAATTGTTTGTACAACTTCTTCAGACGATGTTTTTGTAGTGAAGCTGTAGTAAGCTGTAACAAAAAAGTTTTCTGATGCCAGGTGATTAGTGATTTCAACGCCTTTCTCAAAGTGAAAAACCCGTACAAATCCTGAAAGAACAAAGTACATATCCTTTGCCGTTTTGCCGTATTCCACAAAAACCTCATTTCGTTTGGTCGTGATCTTTTCAAAGGAAGCATCAAGAAGTGAGATGTCATTTTCATTAATGCTGACTATATTCTTTAAAAACGCAATTAATTTATCTGTTTTCAATATTATTTTATTTAGTGCTGTCTTTGCATAGTATTGCGCTGATAGCCGTTCCTTACCGGACAAGAATGCCCTCGACCTGTGGGCAACGGCGCAACAATCGTTGCCAAAACAAGCTTTTCGCTGACCCGTAATAACAAAAAGGTGTGGGGCTAGCTTCTGCAAAAGCGGCTTCCCAACCTGCCATTAAAAAAGGTAAAGGGCCCCTTTATTTATCACCCCTGCTTACTTTCCACAAAATACATATCCATGGCACCTTTATTCTTGGCTTCAATTTTACCACGGTAAGTGCAGTTAAATTTATCCTTAATCATCTGGTAGGTAACACCCGAAATATTTACTTTGCCAGCCTCGCCACTAGACTCCATCCTCGCCGCCAGGTTCACCGTATCGCCCCAGATATCATACGCAAATTTTCGGGAGCCAACAATGCCCGCCACTACCGAACCGGTATGCACACCAATCCTGATGTCGAAGTAGGGTTGGTTAAGGGCAACTCTTTCCCGGTTGTATTCCTCCATAAAATCACGGATGGCCAGCGCTGCGGCGGTAATATCTTCAGGGTGCGTAAAGTTCATGGCGGGCAATCCGCCTGCGCATATATAGGCATCGCCCATCGTCTTTATCTTTTCCAGTCCATATGATTCTACCAGTTCATCAAAACGCTTGTAACAATAATCTATTTCTTTTACCAGCTGTTCTGGTGTCAGCTGCTCACTCACTTTGGTGAAATCTTTAAAATCTGTAAACATAATAGTTACAGACGGAAACCTGCGCGCCTTAATAACACCCTTTTCTTTGAGCTCCTCGGCAATTTCAGCGGGCAGAATGTTGCGCAGTAGTTCATCCGACTTTCTTTTTTCTTCGGTCAGTTGTCCGTTGGCCAGTTGCAGCTGCTTTGTGCGGTCGTTCACCTTTGTCTCTAGGGTAATATTGGCCTGGTTCAAATCTTGCGATAATTCTTCAATGGCCAGGTAAGCGCCCGCATTGCGCGAAGCCAGTATATACGCCTGCAGCACCAGGAAGGTGGTGAATGCATAAAACAAAACGAAGGGGCTGTTGATGATCAGCTGGGCCGCTAAAATATCATGCACAATGGCCGCAAACAGCAGGCAATAACTGAAGAAGGAGATGATGGCATAATCGCTTTTATTAGACATCGCCCTGATGATACTGTACATCAGGTACAAACACTCCAGCACCACAATCAGTTGTATCAATGGAAGATACCGGCTGAAGACAGCCACCGGCAAAATGCACACAAGCAGTGATTCTACTGCACCCGTTATAAGAATGATATTGCGGGCCGTCTTTGACCACTCAGCGGTATAGAACTGGTAAGCCACCATTGCATAGATGGGCACGCCCACGGTAATGGTTAGGTATTCTATCCTGAAACCAATAGGTAAAGAGAGCCAGGGAAACATACTGTAGATGATTCTTTCGCCGGTAAATAAACTGCGCACCGTAGAATCAAGACAGAGCAGGGCAAACCAGAACGAAGCATATTCTTTTCTGCGCAACAGGAATATGAATATATGGTAGACAAAGAGGATGAACATTGACCCTGCCAGCAACAATTCAGCAGTTCTTGAACGGTCACGCTCTGCGAGCACGGCGTCAAAATTACCCAGTTCAATGCTTCTCCAAAGACCGCCTTTATGGTGAAAATAGTTGCTGACCTGTATAACAATCTCTAATGAATCTCCCGAGCTGTGCAACGGATAAACGCTGGGCAAAAAGGCTGGAATGGCGTGCGCCGGGTCTGCGGATACGCGTCCATTGGAACCTGTATATACACCGTTAACCCAGATACGGTACGCACTGCCCGCATCAATAACACGCAACCCCAATTCTCCGGATGCCTTGAAATGCTTTACGACAAGTCGGTAGGTAGCGTAACCATTGCCCGGCATTTTTTTGCCGCCAACATCTATACCATTCCAGTACCCGGGCACCACCGCCCAGGCATTTTCCCGGGCATGCGTACTTGTTGCAAAATCTGCGGGTTGAAGCAATTCTTGATAATAGAAAGCCCATTCTCCGTCGAGCGACACTGGTTCAGTGTTTGAAAGATCGCGCCCTGCCAGGTCAAAGCTTCCCTGCCTGGCAACAACGATAGCGGGGTCTACAGTGGG
>DATJGC010000002.1:0-10180 GCA_035495345.1 Chitinophagaceae bacterium
CGATGTACACCGGCCGGATAGAAGGTACGGGCCCAAGGTATTGCCCCAGTATTGAGGATAAGATCAATCGATTTGCAGAGCGTGATCGCCACCAATTATTTGTAGAGCCTGAAGGGTGGAATACGGTAGAAATCTACGTAAACGGCTTCTCCACCTCCCTGCCAGAAGAGGTGCAATACGAAGCTCTTCGTACTGTACCAGGTTTTGAACGTGCCCGTATGTTCAGGCCAGGGTACGCTATTGAATACGATTTCTTTCCGCCCACACAGCTCACCCATACACTTGAGACTAAACAAATCAATAACCTGTTTTTTGCCGGACAAATAAACGGCACTACCGGATATGAAGAAGCCGCCTGCCAGGGTCTCATGGCAGGTATCAATGCCCACCAAAAAGCATTTGGGCAGGAACCGTTCATCCTGAAAAGAAGTGAAGCTTATATTGGGGTATTGGTAGACGACCTTATCAGCAAGGGTACCGAAGAACCTTATCGCATGTTTACATCACGTGCAGAATTCAGGACCCTGCTGCGGCAAGACAATGCAGACCTGCGGTTAACAGAAATGAGTTACCGGATGGGCCTGGCCTCCCAGGAAAGAATGGAAAAAGTACTCGCCAAAAAGTCGGCGGTGGAAGCCATCAAAAATGTATTGAAAGAAACAACCATTGACCCCGCAGATATTAAATCTTTGCTGGCCGAAAAGGATTCTGCGCAGCTCCAACAAAAACAAAAAGCAAGTCAACTTATTCTTCGTCCAAATCTAGACCTGCAATCGCTCATGAAAGCAATTCCGGCACTGGAAAAACAGCTTTCTGGTTATACCCGAGAAATGCTGGAACAGGCCGAAATTCAATTAAAATACGGCGTTTATATAGAAAAAGAGCGTGATTTGGTGGTAAAAATGGCACAATTGGAAGATCTGCTGATTCCTGATTCTTTCGATTATGACCGTATCAATTCCCTCTCAAGCGAAGCCCTGCAAAAGTTTAAAAAAATTCGTCCGAGAACCCTTGGACAGGCAAGCAGAATCAGTGGCGTAAACCCCAGCGATGTACAAATCCTGATGGTATTCATGGGCCGCTAATTGCTCATTTTCTTCAAAAAATCAACAAAACGGGACCGTTTTCAGCAAAAATGACCGTTATAAGCCGTACTGCGCACTGATCTGAAGCATACGGTCGATAGGTTTTCTTGCTGCTATACGAAGCTCTTCGTCCATTATTATCTCAGGCAATTCATATTCCATGCAGAGGTAGAGTTTTTCCAAGGTGTTTAGTTTCATGTGCGGGCAGTCATTGCAGGCACAACTATTATTGGGCGGAGCGGGAATAAAGGTCTTTTGCGGAGATTCCTTCTGCATCTGGTGCAGTATACCGGTCTCTGTTGCCACGATGAACTCATTAGCGGCATCCTGCTGAGAAAACTTCAGGAGGCCCGTGGTGGACCCTATATAGTCTGCCAGACGCAGGATCGGCTCTTCGCATTCCGGGTGGGCTATCAATTTGGCATTGGGATGCCGCATTTTCAGCTTGGTTATCTTCTCCAGGCTGAATATTTCATGTACCATGCAGGCACCATTCCACAAGACCATATCTCTACCGGTTTTTTTCACCAGGTAGGCGCCGAGGTTTTTATCAGGGGCAAAAATAATTTTCTGGTCCTTCGGCAGGCTTTCAACAATTTTTTCAGCGTTGCTGGAAGTACAGATAATATCGCTCAGTGCTTTAATGCCCGCGCTGCAGTTGATATAAGAAATGACCAGGTGGTCCGGGTGTTCATCTTTAAATTTTTTGAAGAGCGCCGGCGGGGCACTGTCGGCCAGAGAACAGCCTGCCTTTAAATCTGGCAGCAGCACTTTTTTTGTCGGGTTTAGGATCTTAGCCGTTTCTGCCATGAAGTGAACGCCGGCAAAAACGATGATGGAAGCATCTGTCTTTTCGGCTTTTTGCGCAAGGCCCAGGCTATCCCCAATAAAATCTGCCACATCCTGGATATCCGGCTCCTGGTAATAATGCGCCAGCACAATGGCATTTTTTTCTTTTTTGAGCCGCTCAATTTCCGCGAACAAATCGATGCTGGGATCTATGTCGATATCTAAGAATCCTACTTTTTCTAAATTTTCTTTTTTACTACTTATCTGCACACTCATAATATATATAGTATACTCTTTTTTATATAAATCTATTATTACTATAGCTGTGAATTGGTGGATATCATTTTATAAAAAGGTTAGGTAATCAGGAAAATACCTACTTATCAACAGCTATCCACAACTACCCCACAGTAACAAGTTGGCGCTGGTATTGGTTTTAGCTACTTTATTAACTTCTGTTAATATAAAAACCACCGTACAACTTTGTTTTAAAAAATACCTGTGTGGAACAGGCATAAACCTGGCGCTTTCCACATCAATTCAAAGATCATCCGGCCGAACAAAGTTTTCTTCCAATTAATAACACCCGCTCCGCTGAAAATAACGTGTTTACCCACACAATAATGTGGTTTTCCACATGCACCCCTTTTAGTTCACCTACGCATATAATACGCTGTAAAAGCATCCCGCATTATTAAATTGACATGGCATTAGCTGCATGAATGTAGGTCATCAATAAACCGGTTTCAAAATCTCACAAACGCGCTCTTACAGCAAGTTTGAGGCGTTTTTCCACAATTTGTTCATATGCTAAATTACCCTATTTTTGCCATCCTGTTTTTAAAAAAGGAAAACACACTATTATATTATGTCTATCATTCAAAGAATTCGTGACAAGGCGGCCTGGTTTTTATTTATTGCCATTGGTGTTTCATTGCTCGGGTTTCTTATACAGGATGCCTTTGTGGGCAAAACCGGCAGGGGCTTGTTTGGCGGTAATACCAATACCCTTGGTTCTGTGAATGGTAACAAGATTGAATTTGCGGCTTATGAGCAGAAGGTGAAACAGATGGAGGAGCAATACCAGCAAATGGGCTACCCCATGAATGACATGATGCGCCAGAGTGTAAGAGAGAATGCCTGGAACCAGATCATCAGTGAAGACAATATAAAAGAAGAAGTAGACAAACTTGGTTTAACAGTTACTGCCCGTGAACTGGATGATATGCTTTTTGGACCCGATGCACCGGAAGAATTCAGGCGTCAGTTTACCAATGAGCAAGGTGTGTATGATGTGAACGCTGCAAAAAATGCCATCGCGCAGCTGAAAAAGCAGAAGTCTACCATGGCAGACAACTTTAATAATGTATACCTGCCGGCGCTTACCACCAACAGGCTGCATGAAAAATTTGTATCACTGCTGGCCAACTCTACCTACTATCCCAAATGGATGTTGGAAAAACTGAACAGTGAAAACAATAGCCTGGCGGCGGTATCATATGTAGCCGTTCCTTATAGCACCGTATCTGACAGTTCTATTAAAGTAAGTGATGAAGACATCACCGCATATGTAAACAACCACAAGGAAGAATTTAAACAGGAGGAAAGTCGCGGCATCTCTTATGTAGTGTTTGATGCAGCGCCTTCTGCTGCTGACACGGCTGCCCTGATGAACAATCTTTCACTGCTTAAAAAAGAAATGGCCGAAACACCTGAAGCAGATATCAATACTTTTCTTGCAAAAAATGGCAGCACCATCAATTTTATGGATGCCTTTATTTCAAAGACTTCTATACAGGTTCCTAACAAAGATTCTATCATGGCGCTTCCCAAGGGCGGCGTTTTTGGTCCATACCTGGATGCGGGTAACCTTACCATTGCAAAAAAATTGGATGAGCGCGTACAACCAGACTCCGTAAAAGCGCGGCATATATTAATAGCCACAACAGATCAGAACGGACAGCTACTTCTTCCTGATAGCATTGCCAAGAAAAGAATCGATAGCATTAAAACGGCCATTGACAATGGTGCAAGGTTTGATAGTCTTGCCGCCCAGTTTTCTGCCAGCCCTGAAGGCAAGACAAATGGTGGAGACCTCGGGTATTTTGCCTCCGGCAGAATGGTGAAGGCCTTTAATGATTTTTGTTTCAGCGCAAAAACAGGTGATCGCAAAATAGTTAAAACAGAATTTGGCTACCACCTGGTAGAAATAGAAGATCAGAAGAATTTCAACCCGGCCTATAAGATTGCCTATTTTTCTAAACCCATTGAGGCCAGCACCGAAACAGCCAATGCAGCTTCCGGCCTTGCCAGTGAGTTTGCCAGTAAAAGTAGAAACGCAAAAGCATTTGATGACAATGCAAAAGCAAAGAATTACAATAAGCTAGTGGCAACGGATATTAAACCCAACGACATGAATATCCCAGCGCTGGGCAGCAGTCGCCCGCTGGTAAAATGGATTTATGAAGCAGACCGTGGCGAGGTGTCAGACGTGTTTCCGGTAGACAACAAATACGTGGTAGCCACGGTAACAGAAATTAACAAGGAAGGTCTTGCTTCCGCTGCCAAGGCCCGCCCCATGGTAGAATACATTTTGCGTAACCAGAAAAAGGCCGAGCAAATAAAAAAGAAGATTGGCACCGCCAGCACACTTGAAGCCATCAGCACCGCCAGCAACCAACCTGTGCAGAAAGCCGATAGCCTTTCTTTTGCCGCACCGTTTTTCCCCAACGCCGGCCAGGAAGGTAAAGTAGGTGGTTATGCATTTAACCCTGCCGCCAAAACTAAAGTGTCTCCGCTCATTGCGGGCAATGCAGGTGTATACGCCATTAAAACGGAAAATGTATACGCCAAGCAAAATACCGGGCCGGGCATCGACCAGCAAAAACTCACCATGGTGCAGAACCAGAAATCTGCTGCCAGCAGGGGCGTTATTGAAAATGCCCTGAAGAAAGCATCCGATATTAAAGACAACAGAAGCAAAATATATTAAGACCTATTTTTTTGAGACAGTCCCGCCTTTAAAGCGGGACTTTTTTTTGCAACAAACAGCGGCCCCCGCGGTTATAGATGGGCAGCACTGAACTGTAGTTTTTGATTAATTTTGCAGCAGGCGGCGATTAAATCTGGATTTATGAGCGAAGTAATTGTAAACAAGGTAGCAGAAAGTGGACTGGTTGAAATAGACCTGCAGGATTATTATCCGAAAGGCGAGGTGCTGGTCTTTGACCTTGCACAATTTCTCTTCATGGGCCTGGTATTAAAAGAAAAAGACTTCAGGGAAGCGATGAAGCAACAAGACTTCAGCCAGTACAGCAACAAAATGGTAGCCGTTACCTGTACAGCAGACGCAATTATACCTGTTTGGGCCTATATGCTGGCTGCCAGCTACCTGCAACCGGTGGCAAAGGAGCTGGTAATGGGCGATGCTGATTTTCTGCACAAGACCCTGTTTTTGAGAAATATCAACAAGATTGACGCCGCCAGCTACGCAGATAAACGCGTGGTAATAAAAGGATGTGGCGACCTGGAAACCGGTGCCTTTGCCTACCTGGAAATTACCAAACTACTAAGACCCTATGTAAAAAGCCTGATGTACGGAGAACCCTGCAGTACGGTGCCAGTATATAAAAAAGCACTAACCAGTCAGTAACAGAGATTAGGAAGCCGCCAGATTTAGGCTATGCGTAACTGGTAGATAGGTTACGGCGTAAGGAAACGTTTGCAGCGGCCACTAAACTACCGCAGTGCAGGTTGAGTAGAAAATCATACCTTCAGAAATACTACTAACGGGGTATTGTTGGCCTTGATATCCCAATTTAACTTGAACGCCCAAGTCAGACCCTTTGTAAAGCTTCATCTGCCCCGAAACGAGGTTATCTAAACATTTTTCCTGGCGGGTAAAATACTATTATCAACGGTATTTTATTGGTACCAGCCTACCGCAGAAAAAATGGTGTAGATAATAATGGCGAAGCACAAAGTTTACATATCGTCCACCTACCGCGATCTTAAAGAACACCGCAAACAGGTCATCGACTTTTTTGCCAAGAAAACGATCAAAGAAAATTTTGACCTCCTGAGCATGGAAGGCTACGTAGCAGATGATGTTGCGCCTGCCATGGAATGTATTGAGGATGTAAAAGACTGCGATATCTATATACTTATTCTTGCCAACCGTTACGGATTTATACCTCCTGCCAACAACCCCACAGAACTCTCCGTAACAGAAATTGAATACAATACCGCGCAGGCAGATCCACAAAAAACGGTACTGGCCTTTTTTGCAGACGAAAAAGATCCGCAGTTTGCGCCAGACAATGATGCAGACGAGGCCCTGCGTGCAAAAAAAGCTGCAAAACTGCTGGCATTTAAAACCCGCGTACGTGAAGCCATTCTCACACATCCGGAGCCCTTTGTTTCTTCTTATCACTTAACGCTGCAGATTGCCGAGTCGCTGATGCGGCAATCATTCATCGCCTACCGGCTAGACAATGCCCGCGCTTACTGTTGCGACCGTGTGCCGCAATTTTCACGGTTTCTGCAGACCCGCACAAGCCCGTCTTTTAAAGCCGTGGTGATTTATGGAGACAGCAAGGAACTGGGTCTTAACTTAATTAACCGCTTCAACATTTTCACACTTGATCTGCAGGATGATGCGCTGCAGAACCAACTGGTGAGTTTTGAAGATTTTCTGATCAGCGATGAATACGAGCAGAACCGCAATGGCCTGCTGGTATATATTTATGATAAGTTTTTTCCGCACACCCCCTTGCCCATTATTTCTGTTGAAGCTTTTCTAAATGCTTTCAAAAATTTTACGGCGCCCCTGGTAGTGGTGATAAACTGTGACGCTGCCATGTTTGAAGATAACCAGCTTGGCTTTATCAAATCTTTTATTGCAGAACTATTTGCCGCTACGGCCGCCCAGTTGTTTACGCGCATGTACCTCTTCCTGAATATTGAAGACAGTGGTAAGTCTCCCCAGCTGGAAGCACAGCTGAAGCAATTACAGCAAGTACCGGAGCAGGAAAAATATGTCTGCATTTTGCCCAGGCTGCAATCGTTAAGTCCGCAATTGGTAAAGACATGGATCATCAATTACATTACGCCCAATGCCGGCAGGGCGGAAGAACTCATGGATATGCGCTTTAAAGATATACCCGCACCGCTGACCATGTATGAAGCCGATAAAAAAATACACTCCCTGATAACAGATATCAATAATAACAACCCGGAGATCCTAAAAATAATCAGTTAAACATACAGCTATGAATATTGAGCTACAGAAAATCTTCCTGAACAACAATGCCATTGACTATGTAGCCGATGAAGGATTAATAAAAGCAGTAGAAATTGCCATTGCACTGGGCAAGCCATTGCTGATCAGCGGTGAGCCGGGCACGGGCAAAACCAAGCTGGCAGACTTTGTAGCCATGCAGCTGGCCAACCAGACCACGGGGAAAGAATATGCCTTCCTCAAAGAGCCCTTTGTATTCAATACAAAATCTACCTCCATCTCTACAGATCTTTTTTATTTCTACGATGCTGTAAGCCATTTTCGCAGCCAGCACGCTGACACCTGTACAGAACAATTTATAGAATTAAAAGCCATGGGGCTTGCCATTGCCCAAACACATGGCCTGTCAAGTACCGATTTGGAAGGCATCCGAAAAATTGGTAACCTTTCCGCCACTTATATGGACGCCGCCCCGCGCAGCAGCGTTGTTTTAATAGACGAGATTGATAAGGCACCAAGAGAGTTTCCGAACGATCTGCTGAATGAAATGGAGAGTTACCGGTTCGACATAAAAGAAATAAACCAAACCGTCAGGCGCTGCAATAGCGATTGCAGGATCCTCGTCATCATGACCAGCAACTCAGAAAAAAATTTACCCAATGCTTTTCTCCGCCGTTGCGTGTTCTACCATATCGGCTTCCCGGATAAGGAAAAGCTATTGCTGATAGCTAAGAAAAGGCTGATGATACAAAATGGCGAGTATGATGCCCTGCTGGAAAAAGCCATTGATGAATTCAATAGTATACGTAATAAAGCCATCAACAAAAAGCCTTCCACCTCAGAGTTTCTTGACTGGATCAATCTTTTGAAACATTATAACCTGCTAAACAATAGCAGTTTTACACCAGACAATACCAACCCGTTGTTACAAGCCGCGCGCAGTACGCTGATAAAAAATTACGACGACCAGATTATCGTCAATAACAAGCCCTAACGGTCCACAGAAATAATGGACGAGAAAAAGCAGATAGACCACCCTGACCAGGCTGCCCCCTTGCAACTGCCAATGGGACAACTTTTCTATTTGCTGTATCGCAATGGCTTTACCGTAAAGCCAGACGACTATATTGAAATGCTCAAGATAACCGAGCGTTTTGGATCCACCAGTATTGATGAAACCGCGCAATGGATCTGTCCCATCATTGCCAGCAATGAAACCGAACAACTGCGGTTTTATCATGTAGTGGAAGAATACAAAAAGCAGGTGGCTGCCGCAGCGGAAGAACCTGTAAAACGAAAGCTGGTACCTAAACGCGCCATAGCTATAGCGCTGGTGACCCTGCTTTTGTTGGTGGCACTGGGTATGTACCTTTCCGGGCCCAAACCCCTGGAACTTTCAGCAGAACCTTTGAAAGAAAGAACCGTAAAAAGAGGTTTACCGGTATCGCTGGATGCCAGCCCCCTGCTACGCGGGCATGAGCAGGACAGTGCAAACATTGAATTTGCCTGGCAGTTTGAGAATAAGATAGAAAAACGCGGACTGCGGGTGGCCCATGTTTTTTACAGCCCCGGAGATTTTATTGTAAAACGAACATTTTCTTCCACCAAAAGGCGGCTTGCCAGGGATACGGACTCGTTGCTGGTGCATGTGTGTAATGACCTTCCTCAGGTAAGCATTAACCTGCCGCCGGAAGCAGTAAATATAGATGAGCCCGTTAACCTCACCGCCACGGTGGTGGCCGATACAGGGACGGTTACGTTTTATCAATGGACGGTACGTGATTCTGTATTTACTACGCAAATGCCAGAAGCAAGTAACATTGTTTTTACCGCAACAGGTGATTATCCCGTATCCTGCAAAGCGGTGGTGGGTGCGGTAGAGGCGCCCTGTTCAGTAACAGATACAAAGATTATTACGGTTCAAAACAAAGGCAGACGATTTGTAGCCAATGTATCTGCGGGGGGTATTACCTATGCTGCCGGTAAGCCGGGTTTAAAATGGTGGGTAACACTGGCGCTTCTGTTACCCGCAGGCGCCGCGGTTATGTACAGCCTGTTTAAAAGAAAGCCAAAGCCCGCAGCAAAAGAGACCGCCGGGAAGAAAACCATTAGCAGCAGTGCCGGCCCCTTTGATGTTCCGTTTGAACAAAATGATACGGCCCTCATACAGCCTGAAAAAGAATTGCGGCGGGGTTTTACGCAAATGAAATTTAAGGCCGAAGAAGAACAACTGGTACTCAGCGTTGGCGGCACCATCAATTCCATTATCCGCTCGGGCGGCAGTCCGCAGCTGGTATACGCCCCACAGATAAAGCCTCAGCAATACATGCTGCTGATAGACCGTAGCAATCCGAAAAGCATGCTAACGCAACTGTTTACATGGCTGTCCAGGGCCATGGAAGAAGAAGGCATACCGGTAACAACATTTTTCTATGACGATCGCTTTACCTGCTACAATGAAAATTACCCGGCGGGAACAGCCTTGCAAAAGCTGGCCGAAACCTATAATGCTGCCACGCTGATTATCCTGGGCAAATGTCACCAGTTCATTTATCCTATCTACCCGCAGATAGAGGAACAATACCTGAAGACTTTGCAGCAATGGCAAAACAAGGTCATCATTACACCGCTTCCGCTACAAGACTGGAATGCAAAAGAGCGCATCTTGCAACAGTACCTGCTGCTCCTGCCGGCAGATGCTGTATTCTTTCAGAAAATGATACCACTGCTGCGCGAGAAAAGCAGGCCAAGAAATGAAGTCCTTGCGTTGGAAGCAACCGCGCAGGGCATATTAAAAGAATACGATGCCAGGAGCATCAGCAACCTGCGGCAATACCTGGGTAACAATGAAGTACTGTTTCAATGGCTCTGCGCCATCTGCGTATACCCAAGACTGCGCTGGGAAGTATTGGTAGAAGTGGGGGAAGCAATATTGACAAAATACGGGCAGCCTTCTTTGCTCAATTACAATAACCTGCTGCTGCTGGCGCGCATTCCGTGGATGCAGCAGGGCGTGTTTCCGCAGGTTACAAGACTTGAGCTCTTAAAAGAACTCAGTATAGAAAAC
>DATJGC010000003.1:0-9747 GCA_035495345.1 Chitinophagaceae bacterium
ACAAAAGCGGCCTCACCGCGGAAGAACGGGTACTCATGAAAATACTCAAGCAATTTATTTAATGCCGTTTTTAGGATCCATACTCAATATAGCTGTATATTAATCTTTTAGACCCTAATTATGGACTGGCTTTTGCTTTAATAGCCTGTAATTAGATTATATATTCAGAAGTTATTGTTGTTATGTCGTCAAACAAACCTGTAGAGAGTACCAAGAGGTCCGTTTGGGCGCGTGCGGGCAGGTTGTTACTTAAAATCTTTATTGGACTGTTTATTCTGCTGGCGCTGGTCATTGTGCTGGTGCAAACCCCTTATGTTCAAAACATAATAAAGGGTAAAGCGGTAAGCTATCTCTCCGGTAAGCTAAAGACAAAGGTAGCAGTGGGCAGGTTGTACATTGGTTTTCCAAATTCCATTGAGCTTAAAAACGTATACATTGAAGACAGGCAAAAAGACACGCTGATTGCTGGTAACTTATTGAAAGTGAACCTCGACATGTGGAAATTGCTCCACAGCGAAGTGGCCATCAGCAAGGTAGACCTGGAAGGTATTACGGCCAAGATTAAAAGGTTATTGCCAGATACCAGTTTCAACTTCCAGTTTATTGTGGATGCGTTTGCCAGCAAAACACCTGCTGCTGAAGAGAAAAAGGATACCTCGGCCATGAAGCTCTCGCTCAACAATCTCTTACTAAACAAGGTGAGGCTGGTGTACAATGATGTGGTGACGGGTAATGATATGGAAGTATGGATTGAACACAGCAATACAAAGATTGACAAGCTGGACCCTGCCAACATGCAATTCAGTATTCCGCTGATGGAAATGAAAGGTATTGTTGCACGTATCTACCAGAACAAACCTTTGCAAACACCCGCTCAAAACGCAGCCGCTGCCCCGGCGGATCCGAGTGCCAAACCACTACAGCTTGCCTTGCAAAAAATAGATTTCTCGGATATTCAGTTAGACTATCGCAACAATGTATCTGCATTGTACAGCAACATACAACTTGGGCAGTTGACCGCCGCTGTAAAAACTTTTGATATGGCCCGTCAGCTCATTTTGTTGGATGATATACAGCTTAACAAAACAAGCGCCGCCGTAAGAATTGGTAAACCGGAAACCACCGATGTGCTGAGTAAAAAAGTTGAACCCGTTGCAGACTCTGCTAATGCCGGTTGGCGCCTGCAGGTGGCCAGTCTTTCACTGGCAGATGACAATATCCAGTTTGATGACGATAGCAAGCCGCGGCAGGCCACCGGTATGGACTTTGCCCACCTGAAGGCTTCAAAAATTTCTTTTGCCGTAAAAGACCTGCTATACAGTAAAGACAGCATTGCCGGTAATATAACGCAGGGCAGCATGCAGGAGCAAAGCGGTTTTGTATTAAACAGCTTTCACAGCAATTTTCTGTACGCTAACAACCAGGCCTACCTGAAAGACCTGAGTATACAAACACCCGGCAGTTCCATTCAACGTTCATTAACGGTTAGCTATCCATCTATTGAAGCAGTAACAAAAGACCCTTCTACCCTTCATCTTGATCTTGACCTGGCCAATAGCAAAATTCAGGTGAAAGATATTCTCACCTTTGCACCGTTTCTTAAAAAGCAGGCCGCCCTTAGCAATCCTAACAGTGTATTGCAACTGAATGCAAGGGTTACCGGCAGCATGGCCAATTTGTCTATACCCGCCGTTCAGTTCAGCGGTTTACAAAATACTCATGTGGATATGAGTGGTACCGTAAAAAATGCCAGCGACCCCAAAAAATTTTATGCCGATGTACAGATAAGAAACCTCAGCACCAGCAGGAAAGATATCATCGGGCTATTGCCCCCGGGATCGCTTCCAAAAAATATAACACTGCCAGAGAAACTTGCCTTATCAGGAACTTTTAAAGGAGGCATGAATGATATGGCTGCCAACCTTAAACTAATCAGCAGCCTTGGCAATGCTACGGTAAAGGGAACCGCTTCACGTTTTAACGACAAACGCAATGCGCTCTATAACCTGGCCATTACACTTAACAGGGTCAATGTGGGTGCGCTTACCAACGATACCGCGCATACCATTGGACTGGTAACTGCCAGCTTTACAGCGCGCGGCCGCGGTTACGATCCGCAATATGCCAATGCAACATTAAAGGGCAATGTTGAACAGGCGGAGATAAAACAGTACAATTACCAGCACCTGACCATGGATGCCAGTATTGCCAACCGCCAGTTAAAGGCAATAGCCACCATTAATGATCCTAATGTAATCTTATCCATGAACGCCAATGGCAGTTTTGCAACCGCCTACCCTGCCGTTCAGCTCAGCATGGAAATAGACACCCTGCGTACCCTACCCCTGCACCTTACTACAGACACACTCTTCTACCGGGGTAATATAAACGCAGATTTTGCGTCTACCAATCCGGACAGCCTTTTTGGCAATTTACTGGTTACCAAATCTGTGCTGATTAATAACGAACGACGCATACCCATGGACAGCATCCAGCTGGTAGCGGGCGATTCTTCTACAGGAAAATTTATCCATTTAAAAAGTGATATCATCAATGCCGCGCTTACCGGGCAATACAAACTCACCCAATTGGGCAGCGTGTTTCAGCAGGCGATGGAGCCCTACTTTTCACGCGTACCTGACAGCAGCCTGGTAAAACTGGATCCCTATAACTTCAGTATCAATGCTACCTTGATGGACAGGCCGCTGCTAAAAGCGCTGGTACCACAGCTAGACAGTTTAAAGGACATTACAGTGCAAAGCCGTTTCAGTAGCGACAGCGGCTGGCAGGCCAATATACAGGCACCTTTGATCATTAACGGCACCAATAAAATCAACAACCTGCAGGTAAAGGCAGGCAGTGACCGCGACAGGTTATTGGTGAACGCTTCCATTGCCAATATTAAAAGCGGTACCAATCTAAATATATACGCAACAACGTTAGACGCAGTCATTGCCAACAACCAGATTAATTTTACGCTGCTGAACAAAGACAAGACTGCAAAAAATAAATACCGTTTGTCCGGCTTACTGGAGCAACCATCCAAGGGCCAGTACGCATTCTCTCTCAAACCAGACAGCCTGCTGCTCAACTATGATAAATGGACCATCAATAATGATAACCGCATTGCGTATGATGGAAATGGTGTAAACATCACAAAGTTTGAATTGGGTAAAGACAACCAGTTGCTGACCATTAACAGTGAATCGCCGGCACCCGATGCACCGGTTGACGTAGCGTTTAAAGATTTCCGGTTGGCCACACTCTCTGCTTTTGTAAAGCAGGATTCACTCTTTATTGATGGCACCCTGAATGGTAAGGCACAGCTGAATGACCTGATGACCCAGCCTAATTTTACCACAGACCTGAGCATTAATAACCTGGCCATGAACAAAGACACCCTGGGCGATCTGCGCCTGCAGGTGAACAACACCCAGGCCAATACCTTTGCAGCAGATGTGGCATTAACGGGCAGGGGCAATGACGTGCAACTGACGGGCAGTTATTTTATGAAGCCCAATGACCAAAGCAGCTTTGATTTAGTGGCTGATATACGCCAGCTGCAGCTGCACTCACTTGAAGGTGCCAGCAACCAGGCCATTAAAGATGCTAGCGGCGCTATTACCGGCAAGCTGTCTATCACCGGTACTCCTTCAAAACCGCAGGTAAACGGAGACGTTAATTTCAACAAAGCGCGCTTCAACCTGGGCATGCTGAATAGTTACTTCACCATCGACCAGGAAAAAATTGCCTTTGACCCGCAGGGGATCCACTTTGATACGTTTACCATTGTAGACTCCAGCGGCAACAAAGCCGTACTGGATGGTAACGCACTTACCACAGACTTCCAGCATTACAAATTTGATCTTACCATGCGCGCCAGGGATTTTCACGCGCTCAACACCGAAAAGAAAAAGAACAGCCTTTATTATGGCCAGCTATTCTTTAGTACCAATCTTTCTATCAAAGGAACTGAACTGGCACCCGTCATTGATGGCAGCCTTACCATTAACGATAAAACAAAATTGTACGTGGTACTGCCGCAACGTGAACCCGGTGTGGAAGAAAGAGAAGGCATTGTAAAATTTGTAAATGCCAATGCACCGCCCACGGATTATGAAATTATCAACGCCGGCGATTCTTTGAACAGAACAGAGGCCACCGGCATGGATGTGTCTGTAAATATTGAAGTAAAAAAAGAAGCGGAGCTTAGCCTTATTGTTGATGAAGGCAATGGAGATCTGCTGAATGTACGTGGTGAGGCCCTGCTGAATGCCGGCATCGACCCAAGCGGTAAGATAACCCTCACCGGTTCTTATGAACTGGAAGACGGTTCTTACGACCTTACCTTCAACCTGCTCAAAAGAAAATTTGCCATACAGAAAGGCAGTAAAATAATCTGGAAGGGAGAACCAACAGAAGCTGAAGTTGACCTTACCGCCGCGTACATTGCCAATACCGCCCCGCTTGATCTTGTAAAAGACCAGCTGGAAGGTTCGCTGGCATCTATCCGTAACACCTACCTGCAGAAGCTGCCCTTTGAAGTGGATCTTAAAATGAAGGGCGCGCTGTTAAAGCCTGAAATTACTTTTGACATTGTACTGCCGGAAAATAAAAATTACAATGTCTCCAAGAATATTGTAGAACTGGTAAACCAGAAGCTCACTGACCTGAGGAGACAACCTTCTGAATTGAACAAACAGGTTTTTGCCCTTTTACTCTTAACACGCTTTGTTACCGAGAATCCATTTCAGAGCAGCGGCGGCGGTACCACGGCACAATCGCTGGCCCGTGCCAGTGTTAGCAAACTGCTGACAGAACAGCTGAACCAGCTGGCAGCAGACCTGGTAAAAGGGGTGGATATCAATTTCGATGTGGTATCTCAGGACGATGACTATACCACGGGTGAGCGCACCAGCAAAACGGATCTGAATATAGCCCTGTCTAAGAAGTTATTAAATGACCGCCTAACAGTAACAGTGGGTAGCAATTTTGAACTGGAAGGTGCACAAAATACTGGCCGGCAGTCTACCAACCTAGCAGGCAATGTTGCCATCGATTACCAGTTAAGCAAAGACGGGCGTTACATGTTGCGTGCTTACCGCAAAAATGATTACCAGGGAATCATAGAAGGGTATGTAATTGAAACCGGCATTGGTTTTATATTAACGGTTGACTATAATCATTTCCGCGAAATATTTATGAGTGCAAAACAAAAAGCAAAGTTGCGGGAAGAAAGAAGAAAAGCACGTGAACAGGAAAAACTACAGCAAAAAGATGCCACCAAAACCGGCAGCAATGAATAAACGGCAACACGTATATATTTACCCACTGCTGCTGCTTACCATTTGTTCTTGCAGCAATTTAAAATACCTGCCTGCAGGAGAATCATTGTATACGGGTGCAAAAGTGGTATTGAACAGCAGCGGCCGTACAGATGTAAAACCAAAGAATATACGCGCAGAGCTGGAAGGACTCACCCGCCCCCGGCCAAATAAAAAAATTCTTGGCCTGCGTTTCAAACTCTGGGTATATAATATAGCCGGGCATCCCAAAAAAGAAAGCTCGCTGCGCGGAAAACTTAAATACAAAGTTGGAGAGCCGCCGGTTTTATTAAGTGATGTAAACCTTGATTTCAATGTAAAAGTGCTTGCCAGCAATTTGCAGAACCGCGGTTTCCTACAGGCAGCGGTAACAGCAGATACGGTGGTAAAGAACAGGAAGGGTACGGCGGTATATACTGCCGTAGCCGGCAGCCAGTATACCATTAAAGAGGTGCAGTTTGAAAAAGACAGCAGCCTGTTATCAAAAACCATTGCTGAAGCATCGCCCAATACCTTTCTTAAAACAGGCCGCCCCTACAACCTGGATGTTATAAAAGCAGAACGGGAAAGAATTGATGCCTATCTTAAAGAAAAAGGCTTCTATTATTTTAACCCTGACTTTTTATATGTTAGTGTAGACTCCAGCATTGGCAACCATGCTGTGAATCTTGGCGTAAACAAAAAGCCACTGATACCGGAGCAATCGAAGAACACTTATGTGATCAACGATATTTTTATCTTTTCTAATTACCGCCTCAATACCGCCGCCGGCGATACCATAAAAAATGCCGCGGTGAATTACAAAGGCTACCAGATTGTAGACAAGCAGCACCTGTACAAACCGCAAATGTTCGACAGGATGATGCTCTTCAGCCCGGGCGATCCTTACAAACGGTCTAGCCATAATCTTACGTTGAACAGGTTGATTACCCTGGGCCTTTTCAAATTTGTAAAAAACCGTTTTGAACTGGCGCCGCAACAGGATACGCCCAAGCTGAATACTTTCTATTACCTGACCCCCATGCCCAAGAAGTCTTTACGGGTAGAATTAATAGGCAGCACAAAGTCTAACAATTTAACAGGCTCTCAAATAAGTACCAGCTGGCGCAACAGGAACACGTTCAGGGCGGGTGAATTGCTCACCATTACTGCATTGGGTGGTTTTGAAGTACAGTACAGCGGGCAATACGCGGGTTTCAATACTTATCGTGGTGGATTGGAAGCCAATCTGGCTATACCAAGGTTTGTGGTACCCTTCCTTAACCTGAACACCAAGGGCGGCTTTGTGCCTAAAACAAATATACTGTTAGGCTATGATCTCATTAATAAGCAAAAACTGTATACCCTCAATTCTTTCCGCGCCTCTTATGGATATGTTTGGAAGGAAAACGTACAGAAAGAGCACCAGCTTAACCCGGTAAGCATTACGTATGTGCAACCCGTTAATGTAACAGATATTTATCGCGCGGCCATTGATACCAATCCAACATTACAAAAGGCCATCGATAAGCAGTTTATCCTGGGCTCTAATTACAGTTATATCTACAACCCGCTTACCGGTAACGCGGTGCAGACGGGTATTTATTTCAATGGCAACCTTGATCTCTCAGGCAATATTGCCGGTCTTGTTTCAGGTGCTAATGTGCGAACAGGCAAGGAGAAGACCATCTTTAATGCCGCCTTCTCCCAATACATCCGCGCAGATATAGACCTGCGTTACTACCTGAAAGTGGGTACCAATAGTGTATGGGCCAACCGGTTAATTGTAGGCGTGGGCTATCCGTATGGCAACTCCTCTTCTTTACCTTTTATCAAACAATTTTTTATTGGTGGAAATAACAGTTTGCGTGCTTTCCGAAGTCGTTCATTAGGCCCCGGCACTTACCTCGGTGCACGAGACAGCGTCACCAAGTTTTTTCCTGAACAATCAGGCGATATAAAACTGGAAATGAATACGGAGTACCGTATGAAGCTCGTAAGCGTTGTAAACGGTGCCGTGTTTGTAGATGCGGGAAATATCTGGCTGTACAACAAAGACCCGCTTAAACCCGGTGCAGAGTTTACCAATCAATTTATGAGTCAGTTGGCAGTGGGTGGCGGCGTAGGCTTACGTGTAGATGTATCGTTCCTGGTACTGCGGTTAGATGTAGCCTTCCCTCTCCGGAAGCCATGGTTGCCGCAAGGCCAGCGATGGGTGCTCAACCAGATAGATTTTACCAGCAGCACCTGGCGGAAAGACAACCTGATACTGAATATTGCTATAGGATACCCGTTCTAAAAACAAATGATTACATACCGGCTGATTGCTTGAGGCCTGTGAAGACTGACTTCCACATCAGGTTAAAGAAAGATTTGTCTTTGAGCCTTGTGTAGCTGACGGTTTCTACGCGGGCTGGTTTATTGCGAACGGGGTTACTGTTCTTGATTAGGATATTGGCCACAAAACTGGCCAGCTTTTTCTTCTGCAATTTATTTTCTGCACTGTCTTTTTTGAGCAGGGTCAATTTAAGATCTTCATACAAAAGCGTTACACGACCGTTACTGCCATAATCATAAGCGGAGAAGGAAAAATCCAGATCATTTACACGTCCTTTCTCTATCCTGGCCAGGCCCATGGGTTCTATTAGTTTATTGAGGCGCGGTGCATCAAATGCTTCATCCAGTCCGCCGGAAAATGTGAACCTCCCTTTTGGATCATTTAACTGAAGACCGAGCTTTGCATGCATTTTTGCAAGATCAAGGAAAGTAGCATTGAAGTTGATTACACACTGGTTATTTCTTTTTATAGCCGACGGAAGATTAGTGATATTGCTGATGACTGCACTGGCATTCACAAACTGCACCCGGCCACTGTAGTCTGAGGCAGGATTCTTTTCTTTGTATTCTATAAAGGCATTGTTGATAAGCATTTTTTTCAAGCCTACAAAAACGGGCATCTTCATCAACAGCTGCTGCGGAAACTGGCCGATCTTACTCTTTCCATCACCGGGATAATTTCGATCCCGGAATATTTTTACGCTGGCTTGTTGTATTACCAGGCTGTCTGCAAACACATCTGATTGCATAAGATTGTACAACTGTATATTCCGGAGTGAAACCTGTTTGAAATGCAGGTTGAACCTGTCTTTCTGCACTTTTGAAAATGCGGCGTAACGTTCTTCGCTTAACTGCGGTTCTATCTGTAATGATTTGACCTCAAAATCGCCCCGCATCGACTGCGCATTATTGGTGAAGGACATGCCTTCAAAACGAAAGAAATAAGTACTGGGTTTGTTTTTGATAAAACCACTGTCGCCACTTACCTGTATTTTCTTGGCAAAGAAAAAGCGGCTGGTATCATTGCTGTGCAATGAATCTATTAGAACGTCTTGCAGGTGCACGGAAATATTAGAGGCTTCAATGGAGGTCTGTTGCCGGCGGATATCTACAAAAGACAGCGCCACATGCGTTATCTCCACAGAGTCTACCTGTATCAGGTTCAGGTTACCTAGCAACTGCTGGTACATTTCCTGCCTGGCGGTTTCTTTGGAGGTATCTGGGTGCGCCTTGGCGTAGTAAAATAAAACGCTCGCATTTTCAATGGCCAGTGTTCTGCCCCGTACTTTTTTGCTGGTCATTATATCCGCGGTTTTTACCCCGGTAATGGTAAGTTCGGGCACGGTAAGCGCCAATAGCAACGGAGGATTTTTTTTATCTGCGATCAACTGGCGGTATTTGGCGGTATCTGGTATCACCTGTAGGTTGGTTACATGCAGGTTGCCGCCTACTTCGTCCAGCTGCATATTATCATAGCGAATGGTGTAGAGCCCATTGCTTTGCTGGTATACTGCATCTTTTACCTTTCCTTTTATAAATTTATACTTGTAGAGGTTCCACGCAATAAGTGCTGCGGCAATGAGCGACAGCAGAATGATAATTGTAATGATTAACGGCCTACCGGCCACAGATCGCTTTGTTTTTAACTCCATGATAGGTTGTTGGGGCGGCTTGCCTGGCCGGCAGTTGATGGACGGGTGTATAAGTACTTTCTAAATGCTGGTAAAGTGCTGCTGCTAGTTCTCGTCTTGTTTTTTCTTTTTATCAGCGGTGTTAGACTTTACTTCTTCCACAGGCTGGCTACTGTCTGATGCCGGCGCAAAGGGCCCTTCGGGCTGCACGGGGTTCTTTTCATTGTAACCTTTCTTGGTTTCGCCTTGTTCTTTAGAGGAATCAGTTTGTTTGTTCATACTTATTTTATTATACTCCTTATTAGTAAAAACATGCCAAAGCGATTGTTAGGCTAAAGGTATCACGGCTCAGGCATTTAGCTAACGACAGATGCTGAAAGACGATTTCTGAGGAATAAATTCTACAAGAAAGCTACTCAACTGGTAGGATGAAGTATTGGGTAATTAGAAAGAAGCCGTCCGATCTGTAAACCCGC
>DATJGC010000004.1:0-3897 GCA_035495345.1 Chitinophagaceae bacterium
GTTTTCTACAGCAAAAAAGTAGTGGGTGTATTTAATACCGATGCGGAGGCTGCCGCCTATACGGCACAACCCTTTGCAAAAGCGGGTGATTTTAAATTCCTGGATGTAGACAAAAACGGTAAGATAGATGATAACGACCGCCTGGTAACCGGCAGTCCTCACCCTGATTACTTCTTTGGTTTCAACAATACTTTTTCTTACGGGGCTTTTAGCCTTGATGTGCTCACCAATGGTATGATGGGACAAAAAATCTTTGCTTCTCTCTTTGCAGTAAATAATTCCGCCGTTCAGAACAATCTTGCATTTGTAGATGAGGCCCGCTGGCGCTCACCCAGCCAGCCGGGTAGTGGAAAGTATGGATCTTTCGGAAGAACGATCCGCGGCGGAAAGAATGATAATTTTACGTACAGTTCATGGTCGCTCTTCAACGCCTCCTTCTATCGCATACGCCAGATAAACCTCAATTACAACTTGCCTGCATCCGTCATCAGCCGGCTTCGGCTGCAGAGCGCGCGCGCTTATATTGGCATCAACAACGTGTATACGTTTACAGATTATCCGGGGTATGATCCTGAAGTGGGCAATGGTGGTGATACGCAAACCGTGTTCGGCGTTGATTTTGGCACTTACCCCCTCGCAAGAAGTTTTACCCTCGGCATCAACATCGGCTTTTAATCAATCTCTATCAATTGCACAATTATGAAAAAGACAACACTCATCTATAGCATGCTTTTTACAGCGGCGGTTCTCAGCGGCAGCGCCTGCAAAAAAACATTCCTCGACCAATTACCCGAAACAGCCCGTGTAACAGACAATGTGTACAAGACCGCGGCCGACTTCAATACCGCGGTGGTGGGCGCCTATTCTACGCTTAAACACAACGGACTCTACGCCAATTGCGGGGTAGCCTCTGCCTTGCTAAACCTGGGCGAGGTGCCCTCAGACAACTGCGATTACGGGTACCCGAGAGGTACCAGCGTGGTAAATGTATTTGAGCTGGAAGACTTTAATTTCTCCCTCAGCAATATTAATTTCAGCAACGCATGGACCGGTCATTATATCGGCATTTCGCGGGCCAATACTATTATTAACCGTATTGCCGAAGCCAATATTGACGGAACACTAAAAACAAAGTATGAGGCTGAAGCAAAATTTTTGCGCGCTTATTTTTATTTCAACCTGGTAAGGCTGTTTGGAGATGTGCAGCTGGTAACAACGGAATTTTCTAACCCCAATGAGGGATATGGCATACCAAGGACGGCTGCGGCAAAAGTGTATGAGCTGATCATTAGCGATTTAAATTTTGCTGAGGCAAATCTTCCGGCCGCCATTGGCGCGTCAGATGCGGGCCGGGCATCTAAATGGGCGGCAAAGGCCTTGTTGGGCAAAGTGTATTTAACGCAACAGAATTTTTCGGCGGCTGCTGCCAAATTGCTGGAAGTGATCAATAGCGGGCAGTTCAATGTTACGGCCAATAATTACGCAGCCGTATTTAGTGCCACCACTTCTTTTACCGCCAATAAAGATGTTATTCTTGCGGTGCAATACAAGTCTGGCAATATTGGCCAGGGCAGCAATATCTGGAACTCAAATATTCCCTGGGGCGCCAGTCTTACCACGGCCTATTGGGGCGTATCAAGCGGTACCGGCGATGGCTACCTGCGCCCTACAGCCGATTTTGAAAATGCTTATGAGGCGGGCGATTTGCGGAAGGCGGCTACCATGGCCAACAGTTATCAAAACGGTGCTACCACTGTGCTGGAACGCTATGTGGTGAAATACCGGCAGAACGGCATCCTCTTTGGCGATGCTGATATAGACTTTCCTATTTTACGTTATGCGGATGTGTTGCTCATGTATGCAGAGGCATTAACAGAGCAAAACCAGGTGGCCACGGCAATACCTTTTATAAACCAGGTACGCACAAGAGCAGGATTACCGAGCAAACCCATCACCCTAACACAAGACGAGGCCAGGCTGCTGATAGAAGCGGAACGCCGTGTGGAGCTGGCGTTTGAAGGCCATCGCTGGTTTGACCTGGTAAGAACCGGCAGGTACCTCCCGGTAATGACTTCCAAAGGATATGCTACCAAAGCATTCCATAAACTATTCCCGATACCGCAACGTGAAACAGACCTCAATAAAAACCTTACACAAAACCCCGGGTATTAATGTAGTCAACGGCAGGCATGGTTCACTACCTGCAATATTACAATGCTGCCTTGAGCGTTGTTCCTGAATTGCAGAAGAGGGTTTATATTTAACAGGCGGCCACCTGCTGCGCCATTACAGGCCGAAGGCTTTACGCAGTAAAAGAGAAATGAAACAGTGGCAGAGCAGTGTAGCCGCCAGCCATTAGCATTGTCTCGTTGATAATAAGTATTGTTGACAACATTTTTGGGCCGATACCATTAAATGAAGGAGGGCATGAATAAGTTACAACAGCTGGATTATATCACCATCATCATCTACATGGTATTGATGACGGGCATTGGCCTGTTCCTGGGTAAATACATCAAGAACATCAGCGATTATTTTAAAGGGGGCAGCGCGGTTTCATGGGTGGCAGGCGGCATCAGCAATTTCATGACCAAGTTCAGCACCTTTGTGTTTGTGGCCTATGCTGGCATTGCCTATTCAGACGGGCTGGTGGCTATCACATTGATGTGGTCTACCATTCTACCATCACTGATGGCTGTATTTGTGTATGCAAAATTATGGAAGCGCGCAGGCATCATCAGCCCGGTAGAATTTTTAGAAACGCGTTTCAATGCACCCATCAGGCAATTGTTTTCATGGAGCGGTGTATTGCTAAAGCTGCTGGATGATATGATAAAGCTGTACTCTATCGGCATATTTGTAACTGCGGCCTCTGGTATTCCTTTTGAAACAGCCGTGGTGTTCTGCGGACTGGTAGTAGCAGCCTATACCGTGGTAGGCGGTTTCCTGGCAGTCATTGTTACGGATGTGGTGCAGTTTGTGATTTTGTTTTTATCCACCTTCATACTTGTACCGCTGGCGTACCAGGCCGCCGGTGGCTTATCACATATGAAAGAAGTAATGCCCGCCAATATGGGTTTCTTTAATGGCCATCGGGGAATGCCTTTTTTCATTTTCGTATATTATTTAACCATTGTTATTAAGTACCTCGGTAACTGGACCTTTATACAACGGTTTTACAGCGCCGCTTCAGAACAGGATGGCAAAAAAATTGGATGGCTTACGGCCGCACTTTTTTTGGTATTCCCGGTTATCTTTTTATTTCCGTCTGTGGCAGCAAGGGTTATTATACCCAACCTGGCCAACCCTGAAATGGCCTATGTATCGCTTTGTTTAAAGCTATTGCCTACGGGTATTATGGGCCTCATGATTGCCGCCATGTTTGCTTCTACCATGTCTGTGTTAAGTGCTGAGTTTAACGTAACTGCCAGCGTGCTCACCAGGGATATCTACCAGCGTTTATTCAGGAAGAATGCAAGCGGCAAGGAAACCTTGTGGGTAGCCCGGTTAATGACATTGGGCGTGGGGCTCATTGTTTCTTTTGGTGCGCTCTATGTAAACCGGCTGGGCGGTGCCTTCCAGGTAAATCAATATGTATCGGGCATTTTCTCCATACCTATGATCATACCCGTTATTATGGGCGTTATCTTCTGGCGGCCGCAACCCTGGGGCGCCATTGCCTCCATGCTGGTGGGTATAACGGTGGGGGCTATCCTAAATGCCAATAAAAATATAAGCTGGGAAGCCGCCACGCTCATAGAAGTAGTAAGCTGTATTGCAGTATTTATGGCCTCCGGCATTTTCTTATCTGCTGATGGCGCCTATAACAAAAGAGTGAAAGCCTTCTTTTTGAAACTGGCAACGCCGGCACCGCCGGCAGCCAAACAGGGGCAGGAG
>DATJGC010000005.1:0-15913 GCA_035495345.1 Chitinophagaceae bacterium
GTTAGGATCATCTTGAACCGTCCGTCTGCTGTAATATGATTGGAAGCATGTGCCGGAATCACAATGCCTTCACCGGTTTTTATCATGTGCGGCACGTTGTCAATTACAATTTCTGCCTGCCCGTCAATTATCTGGGCATAGGTATCAAAGGGTGATTTTTTTTCAGTAAGGCCTTCGCCGCTGTCGAAAGACATGACGCTTACATTCCCGGTTGATTTTTTTATGATGGTTTTTGTAACCACGGCATTTGTCATGTATGCGATGATTTCAACAATTATATGTGTCTTCGATTTCTCCACGCCCACGTCTGGTGGGCCCCCTGAACTACTGTCTTTAATTGGCATCATCTCACAAGTTCCGTTTCTTTTGTACCACGATAGTTATAGTATTCCCGAAATAGGTTACATAATTCACATGTTTTGGTAGCAAATAGGCAATGGTTGGAAAATTGTAGCGAGAAAGGCTTTCGGCTGCTGCCAGTTGGGCAATTTAATGTCGTGCATGCCATGCAATTGTTGCGATTGAACAAGGCAGGGCATAAAGGGTAGGGGCCGCCTGAAGTTTATAGCAGGCTGCCTTGCGGTACTAAACCCAATGGTCCGTCTATTGGTGTGCCGGCACTGGCGTATCCGGCTTTAAATCTACGTTATGGTACACGATAATCTTCCATTCTTTCCCCTGCTTTTGAAAAACCTGTAGGAGGCGCGTGTGAAGCAGGCCGCGTTCATCGATATGAATGGCTTTTGGTGCGCCGTCTTTCAGGAACCCGCTGATCCAGGTGAGTGTTTCAACAATTGCAATACCCGGCTGCAGAAATCTGAATGAGACGATATCCTGCTGCAAAACTGTTTTTGCAAACATACCCTTGAAGATGTCTGCATGTCTTTCAAGGAACTGTTGGTGACCGGTAAAAAACATTCCTCGGATATTGGTAAACGTTCCATTCTCCGCAAAGTGTTTTGAATAAGTAGTGGCGTCTCCATTGTTCCAGGAGCTTACTTCCTCTTGCAAGATGGCCTGTATGGCCAGGGAGTCAGCGCCTTTTTGGGCGTTCAGGGTGGTAGTACAAAGGGCAAGTAACAGGCATAAGGAAAAGCTGGTAAACCGTTTCATCAATAGTTATTTAGAGGGTGAATGAGAGCCAAAAAGATAATCAATAGGCCGGAGCGCCAGTGCGGCAATTTATTTTCTGGCCGTTTTTTTTGATTCTTCGGAAGGTGAAGCTTAACCAGCAATATACCATCACTACTAACCGCTGATGCTTGACCGACATATTAATCAGCCCTTGATAGCTGCATAAAATTGTAATCATTAACTTTATCTTTTAGTCAGCAAGAATGGAAAAATTGCCCGCAAACGATCCCGTTACAAGTACCAAACAGAAAATAGTTTACCTAGACCATGTAAAGGTATTGATGACGGTATTGGTGATACTGCACCATACAGTCATCACCTACGGAGGGCCGGGCGGTTGGTACTACCGCCACCCGGCAACCAGCAAAGTACCGGTCTTGCTGATGACCCTGTTTGTCTCTACCAACCAGGCTTTTTTTATGGGCCTCTTCTTTTTGCTATCGGCTTACTTTGTAGAACCGTCTCTACGGCGTAAAGGGCCGGCCCGGTTCACCGTTGACCGGTTGAAGCGACTGGGCATACCTCTCCTCTTTTATTCATTTATATTTTCACCGGTGCTGATTTTTCTTGTGTACCGCTATGGTGAGGGGCATAATGTAACCTTTATGCAATTTCTTGGTGGGTTTGATGGCTGGATCAATTTTGGTGTGCTCTGGTTTGCCGCAGCGTTGCTGTTGTTTACGCTCACTTTTACCCTGGGTTTTGCAGGAAAACTGACCGGTCATGCAGCTATCTCCCGGTTGACCACCGGTAAGATCATAGTCTTTGCACTTGCACTGGGCGCCGTTAGCTTCCTGGTGCGGTTAGTCTTTCCCGTTGGATGGGTACTGAAACCTGTGGGCTTTCAACTCGGCCATTTTCCGCAATACATTGCGATGTTTGTTGTGGGCATTATGGCCAGCAGGGGCCGGCTTGCAGCGCACCTGGATCTTCGGCTGGGTAAACGTTTCGCCTGGATGGCTGGTATTATTATTCTTGTTGTATTTCCGCTGTTGGGCTTACTGCTGGCGGTGTACCATCATCCCGGTACGTACTTTAATGGTGGGTGGAGAGTAGAAAGCCTGGTATATAGCTTTTACGAACAGTTGCTGGGTATAAGTATCATGGTGGCGCTTACTGCCATTAGCCGGCATAAATGGAACCAGCCGTCTGCGTTTATGGCGAAGTTGTCTCGTGGCGCTTTTGCCGCCTATATTTTTCATCCGTTGGTAGTTATTGGGCTTTCATTGTTGTTACGCGGGCTGAACCATCCATTGCTGGAGCTTGCCATAGTAGCACCCCTGGCGGTGGTGCTCACTTTTGTGCTGGCAGGACTGATTGTGAAAATTCTGGTGGTAAAAAATATTATCTAACCAATCACATTGCACTACCATGCGCTGCACAGGCTGTTGGCAGGCTAATGACTATTACGCAGATTCGCGGTTCTGAAGCCGTTCCATTACCGACTGTTTATACAACCTCCCAATGGGTATTTCGGATTGTTCTATTTGAACGGCAAACGCATTGTAGCCAGAAATCTTGCTGAGCGAAACAATGTAAGATCGGTGTACCCTGATAAATTTGTGGTCAGATAAAATGTTTTCAATTACGCTGATGGGACGTTTTACCAGTAAATATTTGCCCCCGGTGAGAAAGATCTTTACATAGTCTTTCCAGCTTTCGATGTACTCAATTTCATTAACGAAAATCTTTTTCATATCCTTTTCCACTTTCAGGTAAATGAAAGCGGCTGGGTCAGGTGTATCATTGATGCTGGCAACAGCTTCTTCGCGGCCCATTACGCGGTTCAGTTTTGTAATGGCCTTAAAAAATCTTTCAAAAGAAACGGGCTTTACGAGATAATCTATTGCATCCAGTTCAAAGGCATCAATGGCATATTCCCTGTAGGCCGTTATAAAAATGACTTTTGGTGGATGCGAAAGATTTTTTAGGAATTCAGTGCCAATGATGCGTGGCATTTTAATATCCAGGAAGATTACATCTACTTTTTTGTGCCTCAATACGCCCAATGCTTCAATGGCATTTTTGCACTGGCCCACAATTTCCAGGTCGTTAAGACATGCAATGTATTTCGCCAGCACTTTTAATGCCGGTGGCTCATCATCTATAAGCAGGCATCGAAGCTTCATGCTGTGGAAGTTTGCGCATTGGCAAGAACGGGTTGGCCAATTTTATATATTGCCAGGTCGCCACTGAGTTGCACCATCAACGCAACGGCAAAAAAGTCTCCTTCGTCATTGATTCTTAACTCATGACTGCCCGGATAAAGTAATTCGAGCCTTTTTTTCACATTGATGATACCAATTCCATGCTGACTGGGCAATGCATATTCATTCTTGCTATTGGTGAGTTTACATTTTAATACACGGTTGGCTACGGATATGTCTATGGCCATCCAGGGCTTTTCAATTTGTTCAGATGCGCCATGCTTAAATGCGTTCTCCAGGAAAGGGAGCATCAGGAGGGGAGAGATAAAATGATCGCCTATATCTCCTTCCACCGTCCATGATATTTCAATGGTATTGCCATAGCGTTCTTTTTCAAGGTCAATATAATCTTTCATGATCTGCACTTCTTTCTCCAGTCTCACTTCTTCTGCCTTGCAATCATACAGCATATAGCTAAGCAACGAAGAGAGCTTTAAAATAAGCGCCGGTGTTTTAGGAGACCCGTCCAGCGAGAAAGAGTAAATATTATTGAGTGTATTAAACAGAAAATGCGGATGCACTTGTGCCTTGAGTAATTGCAGCTCAGCGGTTATTTTTTCCTGTTGCGCCTGCAATAGTTCTCTTTGTTGCAACAACCACTGCTTGCCCAGAGACAAAGAAGAGAAACAGGCACCGGTGGTCATTAAACATAGAAAGCATTGCCATGCATACCCATCACCTCGCGGCATGTGCAGCCTGTCTAATACAGGTGCGGAGACAAATTTGAGGTAATACACACTCAGGCACCAACCCACCCCCAGCCAACCCACGATGGCACCAGTAAATAGCAGGTAATGATTTTTTAGCAGAAGTCTTCTAATGCCAATGTATGCAACAGGATAGCTGAAGACCATAAAGGCAGGAATCCACAGCCCAATCCGAATGGCGTTACCTGCAAAGTCTGACCAGATAGCGGTCAGGAAACAGGCCCAGCCGAAAAGCCAGCATAACCAGAACAACAGATGCCTCGGAAAGCGATAGGCTGTAGAAAAAATAAATTGATTGGCATTGGTCATCATCAGACGAAGCATTGGCTACCACAATTTAAGTATTACAACCCATGATTTTTTACACCGCATACTAAAAAAGACAAACGGCGTTGAATGAGCGACAAACAACCAATTTCCTGCCCCAATACCACTGGTGCTTTTGAACCGTTTTGTTGCAACAAAAGAAAGTTGTTAGACGATAAGAATTTTTAGCCCTCTCATCTGTTTCTATTTTGCCTTTGCAACTATCAAATACCATTCACTAACACTAAATATCTCAGCAATGCAACAAAAACGCTTTCACCTGGTGCTGGCTACAGCTGCAGTAATGCTCGTTATGGTCTCCTGCAAAAAAGATGATAACCCCGGTGCCGATGATCATTTGCAAACCAAAGCCTACTCATCAGATGTGGTAAAAAGATGGCTGGGTGTTCAAGTGCCCCTATTGTACTCGCCACCCGCATCTTATGGCGTTAATGCCGGCAGGTATATGGCTTATTGCGGGGTAGCCGTATATGAAGCGGTGGTGCCTGGCATGCCAGCCTACCGAACACTCTACGGCCAGTTGAATGAAATGCCGCCGCTGCCGCAGACAGAACCCGGTAAGACTTATCACTGGCCCACCTGTGCCAATGCGGCATTGGCAGAGATGACCAGGAAGCTTTTTACGTTTACAACGGCCACTACTGATGCCGTGCAGAAACTGGAAGATGAATTAAATGCAGCTTACCAGAGAGAAATTGCCGACACCGCTGTTTTTCAACGTTCCAAGGCATTTGGAAAAGCCATTGCAGAAAAGATTGTCAGCTGGTCCACTACAGATCATCCCTGGTCTGCCTGGCCCGCATTGGTGCTTACCAAAAATAGTCCGGGCCTCTGGTGGCCTGAAAACAATAATCCTACTATTGCCAATGGCATTGCCTATTGGGGTGATACGCGCACCGTGGTGCCTGGCAGTATCGACAATGTATACGGGGTGCCCTACATTTACAACGATGCGGATGTAAACTCGCCTTATTACAAAGATTTCAAGGAGGTATATGATTTGTCGAAAACACTGACCTATGATCAAAAGCGCCTTGCTAAATATTATGATGACCCGGCTGTTAACGGTTACCCTTCCGGGTCGAGCTATTTTTCCGTCTTCAAGCAAATACTGGACAGCCAAAACCCAACACTGGATGTAGCGGCATTGGCGTATGCCAAAACGGGGATGAGCCTCTTTGATGCCACCATTGGTTCAATGAAAGGAAAGTTTCATTTTATGCAGGAAAGACCCTTTCAGTTTATTCGTAGAGTAATTGCGCCATCCAGTGATCCGGCTACCTGGTGGAAGCCTTTTCTGAACACGCCGCCTTACCCTGATTTTCCTGCCAACCATGCAACCTTCAGTGGTGCATTTGCATACGCGCTCACCAGCATCTTCGGAGACAATGTTTCTTTTACGAATAGTACTTATAAGGGCACCATGGTTGATTTGGGTAAAGGATCCGAAGACCTGGGCAGCTATTCTTACAAATCTTTTTATGCCTTTGCAGACTCCATTGCCATTTCAAGGGTATACGGTGGTATTCATACCCGCCATGCGGTGGAAGAAGGTACCAAACAGGGAAAGAAGACGGCAGAGAATATCAGCAACAAAGTAAAGTTTAAGAACTAACTAAGCATTGTAGGCTATTCACATCAGGGCAGCGATATGAGCTTCTGCACTATCAAGCGTCAAAAGAATTCAGCCGGCTGATGATGAACAGCTGTTGCAAACCTGCAGACTTCATACCCTTTACAACATCAACAGCCCATCAATGATGGGCTGTTGTTCTTATATTTTCAACGATGCGCCTCGCGTACTATGCTAAGGGTCCTGCCAGGCTACTCTTATCCGTTCTCTCTTGGGTCATAATCTATCATCCATTCAATGCCGTATTTATCCCTGAACATGGCAAAGTAAGAGCCCCATGGGCTATCGCCAATGGGCATTTCAACGGTACCGCCTTTTGAAAGACCGTTGAATAATTTGTCTGCCTCTTCACGGCTCTCCGCCGTGATAACAATCTTCGACCTGTTTTCATTTTCATTGGTGCGGCCCATCGCTTCCGGAACATCATTGGCCATTAAAAGACTGTTACCGATTGGTAATGCGATATGCATAATTTTATCAGCTTCTTTTTCATCTATGTGAAGTCCCGGGGCTGAAAGGTCTTTAAACCTGATAATCTTTTTGAATGATCCGCCAAATACTGATTGGTAAAACCTGAATGCTTCTTCTGCATTTCCATTGAAATTAACGTGCGGGTTGATGCTGGCCATAATGGTTGTTTTAGATTTATAACGCTGTTCTAATGCTCCCGCAAATTAAGCGGATAGCGTTATGTTTACCCTGTCAGGCTGCGACAAATATAGTGGCCAAATGCGACAAGTTGCCCGGGCGCGGTCCTTCGGTGCGCGTTGCCTGCCTTCATTGTGTCCGTCGTGATGCCGCCGCATTATGCAGTATAAAAAAGCAGGCCCCGATACTAAAATCGGGGCCTGCTGTAGGAAGCTATGCCTTCATTAATCTATCATTGGGTTTTCCACATTGCTGCTATAAGTGTAATCAGCAGCAAACCCCTGGTTAATTAGCGTTTCACCAGTGACACCATTCTTCTTACGTTGCCCTGCTGAATTACTGCGTAATAAACACCCGTTGGCCAGCTGAGACCCAACCGAAGGTTGGTATTGCCCCCGGCTACAGTAGTATTGTATACCTGCACGCCTTTTACGTTGTACACAGATACCTGCACCGGTATTTTGTTGTTGCCGCTGATGCTAAGTGTAAAATAAACCGTGGTGGGGTTTGGCGATGCAACAACACTCAACAGTGTGGTAGCGGCAGAAGGTATATCTTTTACCAGCACGCGTACATCATCCTGGCTGCTGGCGCCCTTATTGTCTGTTACCGTTAAGCGAAAAACATAGGTGCCTGCTACCATATTGTTAACGGTGGGCGTTAATATTTTTGGATCGTTGATGTTGTACTGCGATGGTCCGCTTTGCCAGGCCCATAAACAGCTTACCAGTGTACCGTCAGGATCTGTTGATGCAGCGCCATTCAGAAATGTACTGTTTACCGGCAGGTTGAGCACTACATCAGACCCGGCGTTGGCCACCGGTGCCATATTGGCCTGGCCATTAATTGTTATTGTTACATCATCCTGGCTGGAAGCTCCTTTGTTATCTGTAACAGATAACCTGAAAACATACACACCCTCCTGGAGGTTGGTAACAGGCGTGGTGAGCGCCGTTGGACTTTGAATGGAAGCACCTGAAGGACCGCTCTGCAATGTCCACAAGCAGGATGCGAGGCTGCCATCTTTGTCACTGGAAGCGGTACCATCTAGCACAATACTGTTAGCAGGTAGTGATGCAGTAATGTCTTTGCCTGCATTGGCTACCGGTGCAAGATTTGTTGCGGAGTTTACGGTTACGGTAACAGTGTCCTGCGCAATGTTTCCCTTATCATCGGTAACTTTTAACAGGAATACATACGCTCCTTCCACAAGGCCAGTTACATCTGTTACGGATGCTTTGGCATCTGCAATGGTATAGTTTGAAGGGCCACTCTGCCAGCTCCATTCCCACTTTACAATATTGCCATCTGTGTCTGCAGAAGCACTGCCATTTAACTGTGCTTTATTTGCGGGCAGTGTAAGGGTTATATCTGCACCCGCATTGGCTACAGGTTTTTGATTGGTAGAAGGAGTGGGCGAGGCAGGCGATGCATACAACTGGCTTTGCGGAACATACTCCAGCGGCAGGCTGGCACTTTTCCAAAAGAGTCCCATGCCCGTGTCGGCATCCTGGTTAAAGTATTCCAGCTTTATATCATAACGCTGACCAGCCACTAAACGAATGGGTGCAGACTGAAATGAATCAGGATAGTGTTCTTCCCATTTGTCGAGGATCAGTTTGTTATCGATCCATAAACGATGGCCACCACCTGAACTCAGGTAAAAAATATAGTCTTCTGAAAATTGCGGTTGAATCTTACCCGTCCACCTTACAGAATACGTGTTACTGGTTATAGCATGATGAACGCCTGCGCTCCATTCGGTAAAACTGATATTCGGGTCAATACGGGAGAAGGCAGGGTTTGAGAAATTGGCGCCATTGAAATAGGCGCCGTTCAGACCCTTTCCATCGCCCCATAAAGAAGCGGCGAAGGAACCGATAGTGCTGCTCCCTGATTTTGTAATTTGTGTTGCCTGCGCCGCTGCCGGCTGAATGCGAATGGTTTCTCCTGCGGCTGCCTCCGGGTGCAAAAGTACAGCGCCATCAATGGTGCATTGTACAATATCCGTTGAATGAATTTCGGGCGCAGCGCTATCCAATACAGCTGCCACCTTGCAATTTCTTATCACAAGGTTTCTGAGCAGCACAGGCCGCTCACCTGGTAAAGGACTGTGAATGACTTCTACCCCGTAATCTATAAAACCGGCGCCGTCAATGGTTATATTCTCAAATCTTACACGGTTTGAATTGGCAGAAGCCGCTTTTATCTGAATGCCATTGGCGTATAAATAGCCGCCATTGTATTTGTAGCTATTGGCATAGGCACCGTGAAAAATTGCCAGCCCGTTATGGTAAGCTGTATAATTTTCAACGATGTGGGCTCGGGTAGAATTTTGCCATACCCTTAGTCCGCAACTACAGTTATGAGCAATATTATCGGAGAACTGCCATACGCCTTCATTAATAACTGCTTCCCAATTATAAGCACCGCCACTGGCCGCATCGCCCTGACCGCCTGCCACAACAATATTATTCTTACAAATATTATCATCGCCGCTATTGAGTGCAAAACCGCTGGATGCAAATGTGGGCGCGTCTTCTGCATTCATATTTAAAGAAGCCGGTAAAAATTTACAGTTGGCTACCAGATTATGATCATACACAATATCATGCGTTGGATCACCCGGATCCCACCAGAAAGCAGTCTCCAGTACATTGTAGGCTATGTTGCCGAGAAAGGTAATGCCATGAGATACGTGTGGCACATAACTATGATTGTTTGTATTTCTAACAATACTGCCTTCTACTACTGAACCCCTGCTGGCATCGTCACAATGATGAAAATGCAGTCCATACCTACCTGCTACCAGTTCTGTAACGGAGGTGCCGCCCCGATCTTTTCGGGGGCCCATATATTGTATGGCTGCATACTTTATTTTTTGCACCGCGGATGACCTTATAAATATATGCGCCCTGCCTGCAGCAGTTCCTTCTATTCTAACATTGCGCGTAAGGTTAATCACTTCGGCAGTCCATTGGTTATTTACCATTGGATGCGGACGACTGGTGCCAGCGTTGATGGTAACTACATTGCCTGAACTGCTTTTTACCGTACGTTCTTCAAAATTGGTAAAATAGGTATCGCCTACTGCAGGTGATTCAGTAGGTGCAATACTTATTTCATCACCTGCCAGCCACCCGGTGGCATCCTGTACATTGATAGCAGTACTGCCTGCGCCAATACTGCCTGTTGCATTGGTGAAAGGCGTTTTTGCGGTGCCTGCCAAATCAAGCTGACCACTTCCCATTACCCACAGGCCAATGTCTGATGTAAGCACGTCCATGCCACCACCTACAAAATTGGATTCCTGTATGCCGGTAAATCGCATGGTATGTACAACAGCTGCCGACGAAGGATGCATTTCTAACTTGCCTTCTACTACTATATTAGCAGTGCTTTGCAGCAAGGCAGATGCAGCTTCATCAAAAGCCAATACAGCAGCGGCACTTATATTAATACCGTTTACCGTAGTTGAACTACTGTCGAAGACAATGCGGTGGCCGGGAGACAATAGCACTGTATCCTGCACCGCAGGTAGTTTACCGCCCCAGGTTGCGGGGTCAGACCATTTGCCGGATTGTACAGAAGCAACAGAGCCAGTAAGTGTTTGAGAAGAAGGTGGAGCACAACCAATAGAATTCAGCAACGGTTGTTTGTGTAAGCCTTTTACAGAGGGTGCAAGCAGTACCATACCGGATACGGTCAAAGACGCGTTTCCAAGAAAACGTCTTCTTGAGTTTTTCATAAACATTATATTAGTCTCGCTAAAATCAGAGGTTTGATTTCGTGCAATTTCAATGCCGGATTAAAAAAAATATTTTAACCGGTACTGGCGAGGCCTTTGATAAAATGAATGTGGAAGCCAAAAAAACGCACACAAATCTGCTGCGGAAAAAATGGCAGTTGTGATTTAAGATAATCAATTACAGTATGATACGACCCTTTTTCAAATTATCCAGTGAAGGAAAAAGCAGCCGCTATTTTTTTTTCAAAGAAAAAAATTTATTGATGCTGCTCAATTCTTTCAACGCAAATAGCGCAATGTTGCCAACAGAAAATCCAATGGAAATCTCCATTGGATTATTTTATTGACATGCAATAATGCAAAAAGCCGCTGGCCGCGGCTTATCACAATACTAAAAAGTTGCTGAAAGTACGCTTCTCATTGAGTGAATCGGCGAGTAGCGCAACCCTGTGCACCAACTTCATCAATATGGACTAAGATAAGCGTAAGAGTAATGGAGATTTGAATGAAGCGTTTGGAGTAAGAAGTAAGCGTGTTGGTAAGGTTAATCCATTAGTAGTAATAGCATGCGTTGATGCCGGCGGAGAAGCATAAGTGGAAGTCGCAGGCGGTGAGAAATTTCCTTTATTTTAAATGCAGGTATATTTCTTAGTGCAATAAATAGGCAGGCATTGTGGCAAAAGATATGGTTGATGCTAGGCTTCCAGTGATTCCAGCACCGGCACCTTCTCTTCATGCAGGTCTAATTCAGTGAAGGTTGAATTATTGCTTTTGAATTCAGGCACCAGTTGTTTCATCTTTTTAACCAGCGCACAATCATTGCCATGCCGGCTTAGATCAATCATCTCTTCTATTAGTTTTACCACTTCGGGTCCGCAGAGCACTACCCGGGCAATTTTTATTTTCTCATGATGGGTGGGCATGGTTCGTTCAGTGGAGCTCAGCAACTCTTCGTACAATTTTTCACCGGGTCTTAGGCCGATGTATTTTATTTGTATGTCCTCGCCGGGTACAAGGCCCGCCAGCCTGATCATTTTTAGGGCCAGGTCTGCAATCTTCACGGGTTTGCCCATATCAAATACAAAAATCTCGGCGCCCTTTCCCATGGTGGCGGCTTCCAGCACCAACTGCACGGCCTCGGAGATAGTCATAAAGAAACGCGTGATCTTAGGGTGCGTTACGGTTACAGGGCCGCCGGATTGTATCTGCGATCTGAACCGGGGTATGACAGAACCATTAGAACCCAATACATTTCCGAAGCGCGTGGTAATAAATCTCGTGCCTGATTGTTGCGCATTGAAAATGAAATGCCTGCTCCATGAATGGTATACATTGTGGATGGCTTCAACTGAGCAGTTATGAACGATATTACTGAGTGATTGCACATACATTTCTGCAATCCGCTTTGAAGCGCCCATGATATTGGAGGGGTTTACCGCCTTATCAGTTGAGATCATCACAAATTTATTGACATGGTAAAACACGGAAAGGTCGGCTACAATCTTCGTACCCATCACATTGGTTAAGATAGCTTCCGAAGGGTGCATTTCCATCATCGGCACATGTTTATAAGCCGCTGCATGAAATACTACTGTGGGCCTGTATTTTCTGAAAGGTTCTTCCATCCTGTTCCGGTCTCTGATACTGCAGATAAAAATTACAATCTCTGTATCAGGGTATTTATCCTCCATTTCCAATTGAATTTTATGGAGGTCTGATTCTGCCTGGTCGCACAAGATGACCATCGCCGGCTGGTAGCTCAGCACCTGGCGTACAATTTCTGCGCCTATAGAGCCCGCGGCACCCGTTACCAGCACGCGTTTACCCCTGAGTTCTTCCGCAATGTGTTTGTTATTGATGATGATGGGCGAGCGTTGCAGCAATTCTTCTATGCGCAGCTCCTGTATCTGGTGAACGCCCAGCTTGCCATAGACCCATTGATCAGAAGGCGGCACGGTTAAAATCTTCATGCCGGCTTCCATACATTTTTCTATCACCTTTTCCTTATCGCCGTTGATAAGGTGCTCATTCATCAGAATAAGTTTGTCGATATTTTTCTTTTTCTTTAGTTCAGGAACTGATTTGATATCGTAAATACGTATTTGCTGAATATAAGAATTCACCCTGGACTTATTGGTTTCAATAAAACCTGCAATGGTGAATTTATTGGTAGGACTTGATTCGATGGCCTGCTTAATAAGCAAGGCATCAGCATCTGCAGCATATACCAATACATTTTCTTTCTCCGAACCGGAAAGGTGTTTAAGGTAATAATACAAACCCCTCACCGCTGTACGCAGCATGATAAGTAAAGAAGAAGCAATAAAAAAGTTTACCACCAGTATGCCTGCAATATTGAGTGAATGGATATGGTACCGCGCATTTACCAGTAAGGCGGCGGCCAACGGGTATACAAGGCTTGTAAACAGCACTGCTAAGAAAATGCGCATCATGTCATGAATATTGGAGTACCGTATGATGCCGGTATGGATGCGCATGATGTAGAATATACAAAGCGAGAGCGTTGCGTACAGTGCGGTATAAATAAAAAAATGCCCGCGTAATATTTCCGTGAATTCAAACTGCTTAACGATGAAATACGACAACGAAAATGAAAACAGGTTGATAGCAAAATCAAGGAGTAATACCACCCATCTCGGTACTGATTTTTTTAAGGGAAAGAGCTTTGTCATATCGTTTTATTTGAAGTGAGGCTTAATAAGGGCAGCTGTTGCTCCTGCACTACTTTGTTAAGCAAGCGCAGCCGCTACCACATGGTTTACGCAGTCTACCACCCTGTGCTTTTCAATATCCGTTAGCGCGGAACCCGAGGGAAGGCAGATGGCCTGCCGGAATATACTATCGCTTACGCCTGTACCAAAGTAGCGGGCGCTGGCAAACAGCGGTTGTAAATGCATGGGCTTCCAGGCGGGCCGGCAATCTATATTTTCATTGTTAAGCGCAAGGAGCAAATCATTACGGGTAAAGCATTCATGCTGCACCCGTAATACGGTAAGCCAATGATTAGAGTAGAAAGTTTTATCAGGTGCTTCATTCAATGAGATGCCAGGTATGCCCGAGAATGCTTCTGAGTAGAAATTGAAATTAGCGCGTCTTTGCAAAACACGTTGTTTCAGTACGCGCATTTGTCCGCGACCAATACCTGCGCAAATATTACTCATCCGGTAATTATAACCGGTTTGTGAATGCTGGTAATGCGTTGCTTTGTCCAGCGCCTGCGTAGCCAGGAAGCGCGCCTGGCTAATGTATTCCGGCTTTGCCGATACCAGCGCACCACCACCGGAGGTTGTAATGATCTTGTTGCCGTTAAAGGAAAAAATTCCGATATCACCCATGCTGCCCGCGGGGCGTCCTTTGTATACGGAACCCAGCGCTTCAGCGGCGTCTTCAATGACCGGTATATCATAGTACGCCGCCAATGCCAAAATTTCGTCCATTTTGGCTGGCATGCCATACAAGTGCACCACTATGATGGCTTTTGGTTTTTTTCCATGTGCTATTCTATCTTTAATAGCCACGGCCAGCATATCAGGGCACATGTTCCAGGTATCTGCTTCACTGTCTACAAAGACCGGACGGGCGCCCTGGTAAACAATAGGATTTGCTGAAGCCACAAAAGTCATGGACTGGCAAATGACCTCATCATCTTTCTTCACGCCAAGAATAATGAGCGCAAGGTGAATGGCCGCCGTTCCGGAACTTAGCGCCGCCACCTGCATGGGTTCACCCAAAAACCGGCTGATGTCATTTTCAAATCCGTCTACATTGGGTCCCAGCGGGGCAATCCAGTTGCTTTCAAAGGCCTCCTGAATAAAGGCCTGCTCGCACCCCTCCATATGTGGAGCGGAGAGCCATATTTTTGATGGCATAGTAATGAGTTTAATGGTGAGGTTATGGAAAGCCCGGGCAATCCTGCAGCTGCAATAACTGCAGCTGACCCAGCGACTCCACAATGCATGAGGGCTGGGCCATGGCGGAGAAATTTTGCGGGTGAATATGCCTGCCGTCGTTTTTTAAACAGATGGTAAACCAACCCAGGCGGGTCGGCACCTGGAAATCTTTGCTTGTATTATCACCCACAAAAAAGAAATTACTAGTTGGGTATTGATTGATAAAATACCTGAAATTTCTTTCAGCCGGTTTAGCGCTGCCAAATTCTTCTGATATGATAACATCTTTGAAATAATGCTCCAGTCCCAATGCTTTTATTTTATTACGCTGTGTAATACTTCTGCCGTCTGTGATAAGGCCAGCAGGAATCTTCAGGCAGGTAAGTTGCTGCAGCAGCATCCTGCTTCCCTCCGGCAATGTTAAAGTGGGTATGTGATGGCGGTAAGCCTGTAACAAACCGGCCACTGAAATTCCTGGAACAATATCTTTAAATGTATCAACCAGGAATTCAAAGACATTGGCGCGTTGTACAAACAGGTTCCACATTTGGGGGAATAGCGGATAGTCGATGAATTGCTGTAGCTGATCAGCAATATGCTGAAAGCCAGAGCAGACAAAATCAACTTCCGGATAGAGTGTGTCATCCAGATCGAAAATAAAAAATGCGTTTGGCTTAATTTGTATTTGCATGCACCAACAGTTCTGCATCATACCGCAACATCAGCAACTGGTCTTCCCATCCATCGAAGTAATTAATTCTTTTGTGCTGGTAATATTCTTCTATCAGCCATTTTGGATAATTGGCACCGGCCAGATAGCTCAGCGGATAACCGCCGCCGAACCTGGCATTCATTTCAATGGCAATTACCTGACCGCTGTTCTTGTTCAAAAAAAATTGCGCCGTGAGGCAGCCCGTCGCCCCCGGTATATAGGCGAGTTGCCTGTTAACCATCTGCACAATCTCATTTTTGCTTGTAATGGCTTTACTTACTTCACCTGCCCTTACAACAATGCGTTTTCTTGGTACTGCGCAGGCAAGTTGCGAAGAGCGTGTATAGTAGAGGTCTACCGTATATTCATCAAACTCCTCCCTGTCCAGGTACTCCATAAAAAGAAATCCTTCATTGCTGAGGTGGTGATCAAGTAATTCTTCCCTGCGCCGTACGAGGTAGGTGTCTTTACTTAAACTGCCGTTAAAGGGTTTTATAAATAAAGGAAAGACCGGGTTTAATCTATCTACCGGTGCAGGAACGGCAAAATTTCTTTCTGTAAAAAAAAGATTGGTTTTTCTTTTGTCGCGGCAAATGTCAACCAACGGCTGGTCAGACACTACTATGTCTATGCCGCTCAATTTAAAATGTTCTTTATTTGCGGCAAGTACCATCAGTTCTGTATCAATGGTTGGCACAATCATCTTTACATTGTTTTCAAGCGCAAGCGCCAGCAATTCTTCTGGATACAGCGGGTCTGTAACGCGCCGCACGCTGAAATACCGGTCTGCCACCATACAGGCCGGGCTCATTTGCGGGTTCATATCGCTTGCAAAAACTTTGTAGGCCGGAAACATGGATGTCAACTCCTGCTGAAACGCTTTTAC
>DATJGC010000006.1:0-5951 GCA_035495345.1 Chitinophagaceae bacterium
ACTGTTCTTTCAGGCTGCCGTTTTTAATACCAGTAAGTTCAAATACAAGTTGGTCCTGGAAGTAAGAATACACAAGAAAGGTTTTGCCCACCCGGCGGCGGCCATACATTGCCAGCAATTCTGCAGAAGAAGACTTTACCAGGCTGTTGAGCAAGGCTATCTCATTTTCTCTGCCAAAGATTTTTTCCATGATGATAAAGGTATCAATTTGGCCAGATATGAAAAATTATAAGTGGCCAAATCAAGCTGTTGACATTGCTATTTTGGCCATATATGATTTAAGTATAAGTGGCCAAAATCTGGCCTGTGTTAGTCATTTCTGTTGTTTTGTCCCTCACTGGGCGCTCAACAGCTGATGGAGGCCATCATCCAAAAAGTGCATAGGCGTAATCTGTAGTACAAATATACCATTGCTGGCAAGGGCATCATTTTGCAAGTTTGCATTCTATTCCGTTCATACGGACGTTTCGTTTACACCTTATCTTAAATAACAATGGATATAATTATCAGCAAACCGGCTGTAAAAGATCTACGGCCACTTGTTTACAATATGGTGCCTGCAGCACTTTCAAAGGTTCCCTTTCATGCTGACACGGAGGCTATCATCCGGTATATAGCAAAGGCCTTTCCAATGCATATGGCAGTTCACCAGGTATCACCGGTATACATTGCGCCACCACTTTACACCACCCCGCATGTGCATGAGGATTGCGACGAAATAAACATCATTATTTCTTCTCAGCGCCTCATCTACCAGGTATTGCTGGGCGATAAAGAATATATAGTGCATAATAACACGGCCATTTGGATACCAAGAGGTACACTACATGCCGCCAACGTATTAAACGGTTCAGGATTTTTTATTGCCATCCGTGTAAACGGATAAGCCGGCGAAGTACGCTTAAATAGACGCTTATGTAGTGTATAATAGGCCCGGTGCTTTTTGTGCCGCTGCTGCTGTACAAGACTGACGCGGTTGTAGATCACCCTTCAATAAATAATATTCATTCATCTCAAACAAACAAAGTATGAAAAAAGCAATGCTTGCAGCCTCTGTGCTGGCTGTGCTGGCAGTTACCGGGCCAGACAAACTTACCGGTAAATGGGAGACAAAACCGTCGCCCAAGGGAAATGTAACCGGTGTTGTATTTAAGGATGACCAAAGTTTTGACGGCTATGTAAACAAGAAGCCTTTTACCAGCGGCAATTACCAGCTCCAAGACAGCATTTTTGAGCTTACCGACAATGGTTGTAATGGTGAACCCGGAAAGTACCGCATCATTTTTTTCAGTAATAATGATTCTTTCCGGCTGCAACCCATTGATGATCCTTGCGAAGAAAGAAAAAATGGCATGAGTAAACTGGTTATGGGCAGGGTAAAATAATAACACAGTATGAGAAAGTGGTGCATTGTTTTACCGGCAGTACTATTGGTATTCATACAGGCAAGTCTTACGGGCAACGCGCCCAAAGACAAAGTGGCGCTTGGCCGGCATTTATTCTTTGACCCTATTTTGTCTAGAGACAAAACCATCAGCTGCGGCAGCTGCCATCAACCCGCGTACGCATTTGCAGACACACTGGCTGTAAGCAGGGGAGTAAAAAAGCGAAAAGGCAAACGAAACACGCCTTCTGTAATGAACATTACCGGCTTACCTTATTTTTTCTGGGACGGCAGGTCCGCCTCCCTTGAAGAGCAGGCATTGGCGCCCATTGCAAACCCTGATGAAATGGATTTACCTGTTCATCTGGCAGTACAGCGCCTCAACGCAAACAAAAATTATAAAGCGTGGTTCCGGGATATATTTCATAGCGAGGCAACAGCCAATAACCTTGCACAAGCCATTGCGGCATTTGAAAGAACACTTGAAACCAGCAACAGTGCATTTGATGATTGGAAAATGAACAACAACAATAATGCAGTCAGTGAGGCAGCCAAACGCGGATTTGTACTTTTTGGAAAGAAGGGAAAATGTACCCAATGTCATTTTGGTGCAGACTTCACACAGCACCAGTTTAAAAATATTGGCCTGTTCAATGGTAAAGATTTAAATGATAGTGGAAGAATGGCCATCTCGGGCAATGCAGCAGATATTGGCAAGTTTAAAACACCTGGCCTGCGTAATATTGCCGTTACGGCACCCTACATGCACAACGGTATGTTTAATACACTGGCAGAAGTAATAGAGTTCTATAACGATCCTGAAAAGCGCATACCCCATAGTATTAACAGGGATACCGTTCTTTTGAAACCACTGGGCCTCACCAATGACGAGAAAAAAGACCTTGAAGCATTCCTGCTCTCCTTAACTGACCAACAATTCTTGCAAAAAAAATAATACCACTTTACACTGTCTGTACAGTCTTGCGCAGCAAGTATACGATGCACTTGCTTCGTTTGCTTAGCAGATAGTCGGTAAAAGCGCATTACATAAACTAACTAATTCTTACAAACCTTCATTTATGAAAAAAGCCTATACAGAAGTGCTGGTAGTGGGTGCAGGCCAGGCCGGTCTTAGCGCCAGTTATTATCTTAAGAAAAATGCCATTGATCATGTAGTACTTGAGCGCAACAGCATTGGCAATTCCTGGACTACACAGCGTTGGGATTCTTTTGTACTTAACAGTGCGCAAAAGATAAATTTGCTACCAGGCGAGGAAGCGGATCCAATAAAAGAAGACCACTTTAACACTGCAAAGGAGTTTGCCAATGATTTGCAAATGTACGTTAGCAGGCATAGACTACCGATAGTGGAAAATAGCAGGGTGCTGTCAGTAAAAAAAGCCGATGAGAATGCGGGCTTTGAAACTGCGTATAGCCATGCCGGTGAGCAGAGAACAATTTTTAGCCGGCAGGTCATTATTTGCTCAGGCGCGCAGAGTACTCCAAAACTGCCTTCATTTGCGGCAGCACTTAGGCAGGATATGCTGCAATTACATGCATCAGCGTACAGACACCCAGCGGCATTGCCCAACGGAGCGGTGCTTGTAGTAGGCAGCGCGCAATCCGGTTGCCAGATTGCGCAGGAGCTGGCAACTGCTGGTCGCACTACCTACCTGGCAAGCTCTATGGTACCAAGAGTGCCGAGGCGGTACCGTGGTAAGGACATCATGGATTGGCTTATCACTGCTGGTTTTTTTGATGTGCCCGTTGATAAATTACAAGATGATGGCACACTAAAAACGCCTGCGCCGCAGCTCACAGGTGTTGGCCATCCACCTAAAACAATCAGCCTTCAATCATTGGCAAAGCAGGGTGTAATTATCCTGGGAAGCCTTGAAGGGGCTACCGCCAGAGAGCTTATTTTTAAAGATAATGCAGCTGCTCATGTAGCTTTTGCAGATGGCTTTTCAGCAAAGGTGAAAAAAATGGTAGATGAATATATAGAGAGGCAGCAGCTGCAGGCCGCATTGCCAGAAGAAGATATAGAAGACCAGCCTGATGAAAATGCGCAATGTGTAACCCATATTACAAGCATGGATGTAGACGCAGCAAATATTGGCAGTATCATTTGGGCCACCGGCTTCAGAGGCGATTTCAGTTACCTGCAAATACCGGTGCTGGATGCAGAAGGTTGCCCTGTGCATAAAGAAGGTGCAAGTGCCGTTGATGGGTTATTCTTTCTTGGTTTACCCGGTCTTAGAACACGCGGTTCGGCACTTATTTACGGTGTTGGGCCAGATGCGGCCCTTGTGGTTGATAAGGTGATAGCAGCCCTGCGAACAACCCCGGCGAAGGCTACCATTATGCCATAAGCACCGATTATTAAGGGATACAATACTAAGTTTGGGTTAAGCAGTTTTGTTGAGCAACTCAACAGTATTGCTGACGTTAAGCTTTTCGAACAGTTTGCTTTTTATATTTCTTACGGTGTGATGGCTGATCTTAAGGTACCAGGCAATTTCTTTGGTGCTAAGCCCCTGCCTAATTAATGTAACCAGTTCTCCCTCGCGCTTTGACAGGGCAGTGCGGTTAAGTGATGGCTTAAATTCTTTTATTTTTTCCAGCACCCGGTCTTGCTTAAACACATCTAATTTAACACCAGTAAACTGCCGCTCGTCAGTAAGATCCCGAAACAGTGCGTAATACAAATTGCCGGCATTATGGAGATTGAGCGCTGCCTTCTCATCTTGCAGGTGAATGTATTGACCATTGCTTTTCTTAAAGCGATAATTGAATAGCAGCCGGTAGTCTGCATGCTCCGCGGGCGGTACAGCCTCCAGAAAATCGTGTGCAAAGTTGAGGCAACTGTGCAGATCATCTTTATCAGCATCATGTACATACTGGAAAAAAGTTTCCGGCCTGTTATTTAATTTGTACTGCTGCCCGTAACCGAAAATGCTGTAAAAATTGTTGCTGATATAATGGATGTCCGGATGCATGATGGGGCAGGTCATAATTACCCAGTGCGGAAACAACAATTGAATATTATCAAACAGCGTAAATACTTCTTCGCGTTTGTCTGTACCGGCCAGTGTAACACATTCAGCAATATAAGTAGAAAGCCGTTTGGTCATCTGCAGGAGCTTTGCCTCAAATAGCATCATGATAAGGTTTACTGAAAAAAATATAAAGGGCAGTAAATTTCTGTCATTTTTACTTATTTACTATCCCCAAATCCGGGGATACTGCTGTGGTACCATTGTACTATTTGCGCACTAAACAGCACCCGATACTTTTGCGGCCATTTATGACTTACCTAAAGAAGAAAAATGTTGAATCATGAAAAGATTAAAACGAATTACAGCCTGGACATTGGGCATCATAGCTTCCTTATACCTGCTGGTGGAGTTAATGCAGCATAAGAAATTTGATGCGCCCTATCCGCCCATTCATGCCAGTACGGATACCGCTATCATTAACCGCGGGCGTAAGATAGCGTTTGGCCCTGCGCATTGTGTGCAATGTCATTCGGCAAAAAAGGATGAGGAAAGAATCATGCAGGGTGAAGAGCTGCCGCTGGCAGGGGGACTTTTGTTTGATTTACCCATTGGCGAGCTCTATGCACCCAATATTACGCCTTCAGAAGAGGGTATTGCTCATAAAACGGATGCTGCCATTGCAAGGGCTTTGCGGTATGGTGTTGGAAGCGATGGGCATGCATTGTTTGATATCATGCCTTTTCATAACACCAGCGATGAAGATCTCACCGCTGTTATTTCTTACCTGCGCAGCCGGCCGGCCATTCCTTATAAGGTGCCGGAAACAAAGATGAACCTGCTGGGCAAAATAGTAAAGGCGTTTGTGTTAAAGCCAGTGGGTCCTTCCGGTGATGTACCCGCAGCCGTAGAACGAGATACTACGGTGGCTTACGGAAAGTACCTGGCCAACAGTGTTGCCAATTGCCGCGGCTGCCATACCAACCGTGATCTGATGACGGGCGCGTTTACCGGTGCGCCTTTCGCTGGCGGACTTACACTGGAAACTAAAACAGATTCAGGCACATACAGCGTTACAACGCCCAATCTAACGCCAGACCGTACGGGACGTATTACGGGATGGTCTCAGGCGCAATTCATAGAACGGTTCCGCAAGGGGAAAATGGTACCGTTGAGCCATATGCCCTGGGATGCGTTTGGCCGTATGAGCGATGATGAGTTAAAAGCGATTTATAAGTTTTTACAAACTGTGCCGGCGGTGCACAATACAACAATACCCGGCGCAGTAAAAGCAAAATAGTCTTTCTCCTAAACAATCTTTTCTTTCATTGCCTTGGATACCACTTCGGTGAGTGAGGCAACATGAAGTTTCTCGTAGATCTTTTTTACGTGGCTTCTTACCGTTTCATAACTTATGCCCAGCTTATCTGCCACCATCTTGTAGGCCAATCCTTCTACAATACAGGCCAGTACTTCTTTTTCGCGCAGCGTAAGGTTATAGTCTGGCACAGCTTCCGGTACAACATACTGTGCCATCTGTTGCATTTTGTTAAACATTTTACGGGCAATGG
>DATJGC010000007.1:0-6038 GCA_035495345.1 Chitinophagaceae bacterium
ACGTTGTACCCAAGGGTCATCAATATTTCGCGCAGGTTTTGTCCGCCCCAGGCGCTGGGCCAGGCGGCAATGGCTTTCTCCCGGATGGTTAGTGAATCATCCGGCACCATTGATTGTTCGGTAACTTCATACACGCGGCCGAGCCCGTGACAGTTGGTACAAGCGCCTTCCGGTGTATTAGGGGAGAAGGATTCTGCGTACAGCATGGCAAGGCCGGGTGGGTAATCGCCGGCGCGACTGTACAACATACGTAACAGGTTGGAGAGCGTTGTTACACTGCCCACAGAAGAACGGGTGGTGGGCGCGCCTCTTTGTTGCTGCAGGGCAATGGCGGGTGGAAGCCCGGTGATGGAGCCCACTTCGGGCACCTGCATTTGCTGGAACAAACGACGCGCATAGGGCGATACAGATTCCAGGTAACGTCTTTGCGCTTCTGCATACAGGGTGCCAAAGGCCAGTGAAGACTTACCCGAACCGGATACACCGGTGAACACCACCAGCGCGTCTCTCGGAATAGAAACGTCGATGTTTTTGAGGTTATGCTCGCGCGCACCACGCACTTCAATAAATCCTTCTTTCCTTTGTTGCAACGGGCTTTTATCTTTTTCCATCATTATGGTATAACTGCTGGTATGAATGCCAACAGGTAATGGAGTCAAAAAGACTGCCAGATGCAGGAATTAAGTCCAACGGAAGCAGATGAGTGTATTCTTGCATTTTTGAAGTGTGGGATCTGTACCCGGAGCGAATATCCGTTATGCCGCAATCATTCAACTTTACTGAAACAGTTCTTATACTTCTCAATAAACTCCCTTAACAGCATAGGGCGTCTGCCGGTTAAGGTTTCTACAGTAGCTGTAATAGGCGCGCGTTCCTGGAAGGCCTGCAAAAAATGGATGAGCGTAACGGCAAGCGATTGGGTGGTGCTCATTCCCTTTCTTTGTTGTTGTATAAAAAACAGCAATGCATTTGCGGGTCTGTAAACAATCTTTCGCTGCAACTGGGTAGACAGTATGCCGGCTACTTCAAAGAAACTGTATTGTTCAGCACCGGTGAGGGTGTAGGCCGCTCCTTTGTGTTTGCCTGGCTGTTGAAAAATAGCCACCGCTGCTGCCGCAATATCTTCTACTGCTATCCAGGTAAATACAGCCTTACCCGCGGGTACGTAAAGCCTGTTTTTGTTCTTAATATCCGCTAGCCAGGTGGTGGACAAATTTTGCATGAAATAGGATGGTCGTAAGACGCTGTGCGAAATGCTGGCCTCGCTCAATAATTTCTCTATGCCATTGTGGGGAAGACTGCTGTGTTTTTCTGCACCCTGTACGGAGATAAAGATTACATGTTGTATGCCGGCTTGTTGCATCAGGCCAATAAACCGACCGAATACTTCTTTTGAGTGTGGCAACCCCGGCGGCAACATCATAAAGACATAATCGCAGCCGGCCAGCACTTCTTTATCTGTTGGCGCGCTGAAGTCAAATTCTCTTACTACAACCCCCTGCGCAAATGAATGCTTGTTGCTTTCTTTATTCCTTACGGCGGCCACCACGGTAAATTCTTGTTCCACCAGCGCGGTAACTACATATCCTCCAATATTTCCTGTGGCACCGGTAACAAAAACAGTAGGCATACGGAAACTTTTATATAACGTGTATCTATACCCGTAATATACCCTTTTTTACTGAACTTTCGCTGGAGGTAAATTATAAGAGGCTGTAGGGTCTTACAAAAACCGGAATTCCGCAGTTTTATGTTTGGTATCACCATGCCCTGTCAACAATATCATTCGTTGCGCATGTCTTTAACGGGGTTAGCGCTGGCAGCGCGCCAGGTTTGAGAAACAATGGTTACCAGTCCAACCACCAGTATCAACCCAAAACAGGCGAGGGGAGCGCCGATGCCAAAGCTGGCGCGGTTAGAAAAATTCATCAGGAAGAAGTAGCCACCGGTATAGCCGACGGGAATGGCAATGCATCCTGCAATAAGCAATAATCTTACAAAGCCGGACGATAATATTTGTACAATCTGCCCTTTTTGTGCACCGAGTATTTTTCTTATGCTGATCTCTTTTCTTTTTACTTCCACCGTGTAAATCACCAACCCGGTTAAACCCAGCGTGGCAATGGCTATCACCATAAAGGCAATATACCCTAACAGAGAAATGGTGGCCCGCTGCGAGTAAGCTGCCGCCAGGTCTTCATTCAGCCAGGAAGCCGTAAACGGCTGGCCAGGCGCCATACCCTGCAGGGCAGTGGCAATGCGGTTTATCACCGCTTTTTTATCTGTTGCCACCGCGGTAATGTACAGGTAGGTAAGCGCTTTTTTATTGTTTCTAAAAGCAAAGGGTTTTATGGGAATGCCCGCATTCTCAAAATTGAAATTTTTGATGATACCGTTAACGGTTAAACGCGCTGAATCATTGATCCATACTTGCTGTCCGATGGCCTTGTTATAGTCTTTATAGCCAAGGGCCAGTGCCGCCTGTTCATTCAACACGATGTTTTGCCTGGCACTGCCATCCTCATTGGTAAAATGCTGACCAGCCAATACCTGTAGCTCCATGTTTTTTATAAAGGCAGCATTGGCGTATAAGTAATGTACATTAACCGCTTCTTTTTTTGAGACCGTCCACACCGGCATGCTTTGGCTGTTAAAACGTGCGCCCAGTGATGCAGACATCGCCCCTACAGATTGTACACCACTTACTGCGGCTACCTTACTGGCTGCAAGGCCTGCATCCACGCCGTTCAAGGGTAACACTAAAACATTTTCTTTTTTAAAACCCGGGTCAGTACTGGCCAGGTGCGCAAACTGGCTATAGAATGCAAACAAAAAGATAATGACGATGAGAGAAAGCGCGTACTGAAAAACAATCAGTGTCTTTTGTATGCTCACTTTGCCAAAGATCTTTGCGGTAGATAAATTCTTGAGTACCCTTACCGGTTGAAAGGATGATAAGATCCAGGCCGGTGCACTGCCAGCCAACAAACCGGTAAACACAGCAAACAACAAAGACCAACCTATAATGAGAAGATTGTAATGAAAAGAAGAAGGAATGAATTCATACCCATCATTAAAGAAAGCATACTGAATAATAAAGTTGAGCAGCACCCATGCAAAGCCCAGCGCCAGAAAAGCCAGCAGCATAGATTCAGTAATGTATTGTACAAATAATTGCCGGCGGGTGGCGCCGTTTACTTTCCGTATGCCTACTTCCTTGGCCCTTGTTAGCGCTCTTGCCGTGGTGAGGTTGGTGTAATTGAAACAGGCGGCCAGGAGAATAATAAAGACCGCACCCATTTCAAAATAAAACTTGCCCCAGGAACTGCCGGTATTATCGTTGTACAGCGTTTCACTGCCGGGCGTAATAGCAGCCAATGCCTGGGTGTTAAAACTTGTAGCGCCCTGGTCGTTCTGCTTGTTAAGTCCCGCGCTAAAGCTGCGCAGTTCACTCTCCAGCGCAGCAGCATCCATACCAGGTTTAAGCAGCACATAGGTATATGCAGCGGTTAACGAAAACCACTCTTCCGGCCTTGCCATTAATTTATTTACTTTCTGAAGGTTGCTGCTGCTTGCGTAAGCAGCATACGCATCCATCTGCAAATGAGACTTGCCCGGCAGCGGCTTCATGACGCCCGTTACCAGGTAGCTGCTGCCATCTTCCATCACAACCATTTTTCCGATAGCGTTGCTGCTGCCAAAAAACTTTTCGGCCGTGTTGCTGCTCAGCACAATGGTATTGGGTTGCTGCAGCACCGTGGCGGCATTGCCGGCAGAAAGATCAAAAGCAAAAACCTGGAAGAAAGTAGATTCAGTAAACGCGCCGTTCAGCGATAATTCTTTCCCGTTGGCGCTGGCCTTACCGTGCAGCGTGGGATATACCATTACCGCTTTCTCTGCGCTTCTTACCCCTTGCTGCAACCAGGTATACAGGGGTAGCGGTGTACTGGCCAGTTGCCAGGCTTCACCGGTTTTCTTTGTAAAACGGCTGGTTACCCGAACAATGCGTTTGCCCAGCGGATGAAAATTATCGTAACTCAACGCATCCTGTAACCTGATCATCAGTATCAGTCCTAAAGACATGCTGAGCCCTAACCCAAAAATGTTGATAAAGGAAATGAGCTTGTTTTTACGCAGGGTCCTGATGGCTACTTTAAGGTAATTGCTAAACATTGTTGCAGCTTGTGTGCAACAGGGCTGAAAGAATGATGCCATGTTGGAGCCGACTGAGATTCAAGCCCTTGCCCTTAAACGCCGGGAGAGCTTGTCCGTTATCGTTACAACCGCCGGCCGCTTTTGATACAATAGTTATGGCCGCATCTCACGCTCTTTCAGCAGGGCAAGAATTTTTTTACGCTTGTTTTGTGCGTCCAGTATCAAGGGCAGCAGGCTGGGGCTAATGAGCATCAGTAGAAATCCATCGCCGCCTTTTACAGACAGGAATATGCCGCCAAAGGCCATCAACAGGCAAACCGCCAGTATAAACCTCAGCTCTTTGCGGTGTTTATCGGCCGCCTTTTGTAGTGCAGCAGTACTCGCATTTTCTAACACTGCGCTGGCGGCGCTACAACCCTGCTTAGTAAAACTCAACTTCATCATATGCTTTACTTTATTAGTAGCGCTTCTAAGGCTTTTATTACAAACTATATTTATTTAGTGTGAAGCAGCGGCAATTAGTTAATAAGCAGGTGGCAGCAAGCCTGTCGGATAGACAAGACTGATTTTTAAGAAACCTGTCAGGCAGTATCTTTGACCAGGCATGCCATGCCTTGCCAACGCTTTTTATGCTCACCAACCGAGTAGACCCCACCGGAAAAATATTTGCCACCACTGCCCGCGGCCAGTGGATGGGTAACCGTGGCTGTATCCACAGCCGCCAGCAAACCATTGCAAAACCCTTTGCACTACATGCCTGGATTACCTGCCGGCTGGCGTACAAAAACCAGCGACTGCCGCTGATGAGCGGCCATCATAACACGCAACTTTTTTTTTATGACGAAGCCACCGCTTTGTCCGCAGGGCACCGTCCCTGCGCCTTCTGCCGGCGCGAAGCGTTTACGCTGTTTAAAAAATATTGGTTGATCGGTAACCCTGCGGCCGGCCTGGGGGCTAACACTACCATCAAACCAATGGACGACTATATGCATGCAGAACGCATCGGCCCATCGGGCGAAAAAAAAGTCTATACATCCCCGTTAGCCAGCCTTCCGCCAGGTGTATTCATCCTGCAGGATGAAAAACCCTGTCTTATCAACATTCATGCATTGCTGCCCTGGACGCCCGCTGGTTACAGCACCCCAATACAGCTGCCCACCACCGCCCTTGTAACGGTACTCACGCCGCTTTCCATTGTAAATACCTTAAGGGCCGGCTACCTTCCGCAGATGGGCCGGGCGGACTAGCTCGGCCAGGCAACCATCGGTTACAACACAGCCTTCAGCCTTTATTAATTGTACGCATGGTATGCAAAACACAGGTGTAGGAGCAGGCTTGCGAATACCAGTATTAAGTATTATTTTGTACGGTGCTATAACCCAACCCATGAAAAAGACAACCCTTGCCCCAGTGCTGCTGGCGCTTTTACTGATTAGCTGTGTCACTGCCTGCAAAAAAGGAATTGATAGCCAGGGGCCGGCTACCGGCACAGACCCCAATCCGCCAGCGCGCACAGACTCTTTGCCCGGAATACCTTATCCCATCAATTTTGCCATGCGCTGTCCGGGTGCGCCTGATTATGGAGACAGCATTTTTTACCTGCAACCATCGCCCAACGATTATATCATTGCCCCCATCAACCATCCAGACAGCGGTACTTATTTTGCCTGGCCCGCGGGTATGGTAATCGATAAAAATACCGGCGCTATCAATATTACCCGCAGCGAAGGCGGACTCCGCTACAACATCGGCTTTGTAAAAAAAGGAAGCACCGATACCTGTATGCAGAACCTGGTGCTGGCAGGCGTTTCCTATACAGATAGCCTGTATGCATTAGATAAGAACCAGCGTTATGCCATGCCTTATTTTGATGCTAACCCCAA
>DATJGC010000008.1:0-2627 GCA_035495345.1 Chitinophagaceae bacterium
AAAACTGTCGCTCTTGTCTATTAAAAAATTATTGCCCTCCGTGGTGGTTAGTTTGCGAATGGATCTGAAAACGCCTTCGGCTTCGCCGATGCCCGCATCCAGCATATTAATGTCTTTCACTTTAATACCAACAGAAAAAGAAGATTTTGGTCCGCTGAAAAAACGGCGCACATTATTATAGGAAGTTACTGCGGCATTATCCCAGCTGAAACCGAGGGTAGAACCTTTTTCATCCAGCACACCAATGACCCTGAAAGGGATGCCATTCACACGCACAATTTTGTCTACCGGTCTTTCCAGGTTTTCGCCAAACAACGTGGTGGCCACGGTTTTACCCAGCAGGCAAACATTTCTGCCAGATTGTACATCCAGGTCGTTCAGGTTTCTGCCGCTGGCAATCTTATACCCGTTAAGATCCACAAAGAGATCATCCCCACCCATAACGCGTACCGTAGGGTTGGTCTTTTTATTTTCGAAATTGATGGTGGCATTATTGGTTCCAAACATAGACAAGCCAACATCTGCCGGAAACTTATAAGATTGTTTAAAGGCTTCTGCCTGCTGTTTTGTGATGATCTTATTCTGGTTAGATAATTTTTCTTTGCGCTCTCCCTTCTTTTCTTTTTTGATGCCATTGTTATTTTGCATGCGCCATACCTGGCGGTACCGCAGGCTAAAGCCATTGGCACCCATGGCAGAAAAGCTTTCTGTAAATTTTTGCGTCATGGCCTCAATGGCGGTACGTATACCAATGAGTGAGGCAATACCCAGCGCAATAATGGCCACAGTAATGCCGGTACGCAGTTTATTGCTGCGAATGGTGCGGAACGACAGGGAAACAGTGTCCAGTAAATTCATAGCTTAAAAATAAGGAATCTGCCGCAAAAGCCCGGGGGTACTTATATAAGCGGCTAACGGTTTGTATTGGAGCCGGCGGAGCTACAAAGTGTAATTAGTGACTACAATCTCATTTACGGGGCCGCGCTTGCCGGCATGGGCATTTATCAACCGCCGCGCAGGCAAATGCTGAAGGGTAAAACCCTTGTACAATTTTTCAAAAAAGCCGTCGGCAGTAGCGGAGTTGCAGAGCATAAAGGGCAGGCCCTGTGCATCCAGGTTTCTGCAAACCTGGGCCAACCGGGCCTGTTCAGCGTCTCCAAAACCAGCAGCGTCATAGGCGGTAAAACGCGCGGTCTGGCTCAGTGGCCGGTAAGGAGGGTCGAGGTAAACAAAGGAGCCGGGGGGCAATTGCTTCAATGCCGCCGCATAGCCCATTTTTCTTATACGCACGTTGTGCAATAACTGCGCAACTGCCAGCAGGTTGGCTTCATCACAAATCACCGGCTTCTTGTAATCACCCACCGGAGTATTGAAGGCCCCCGAGGCATTTACCCTGAACAGGCCGTTATAGCAGGTTCTGTTAAGAAAGATAAGTTGCGCGGCACGGGCAACGCCGTTGGCACCTGTCATTTTATCTCCGGCCTGCTTATTAAACAGCTCACGTTGCGCGTAAAAATAAGCGGCCCGTTGCGCTGCTGACAATGCCAGGTATTTCTTCTGGTGCACCCATAGCGCTTCAATCAGCGCAGCTGTATGGCGCTGGATGATACGGTAGGTGAGTACCAGGTCTGCATTTATATCAGTAAGAAAGGCCTGTTGAATGTTGTAGCGCTGTACAATATCAAAAAACACGGCGCCGCTACCGGCAAAAGGTTCATAATAATGGGTAATGCGGCCTTCTTTCAATGCCGGGGGATATAAATCACGGAAGTAAGGCAGCAACTGGCGCTTGCCACCGGCCCATTTCAAAAAAGGTTTTACCGGCATCTGCTGAACACGCGGACTACTCACTGTTTCCATACCTTATTAAAACAACAAGATTAAAACAACAAGTTACATGATAGGGATGGCCCGGCAACCGAAAATATAGGCGCTGTACTTTATTTACTAAATTCAAATTGCAGGGGTTGATTGGTCAGTTTGTACTGTTCATTTAAAACACTGGCATTCATAAAATGCACGTTGTGCCGGATGCTGCTGCCATAGCCCTCGTGAATATGCCCAAACAAATGATAAGCGGGCTGCAGTTCTTTTACTTTCACAAGCAGGTCTTTGCAGCCGATATGCAGCCCTTCGGCATTAGCGTCGAGGATGCCATATACCGGTCCATGGGTTACCAGTATATCTGTGTCTGCCGGTATCAGCTGCCAGTGCCGGTTGATCTGCGCCCCGGGATGCCGGTTAAACGCCCAATGCTGGTACCAGGGCGTAATGGGTGAACCCCAGATATGAATACCATCCACTACGGTTCCACTATCGTTCAGGTAAGTAATGCCGGCAGGAATTATTTTTTCCACCTCAGCCGGGTCTTCCCTTTCAAAAAAGAAATCATGGTTACCGGCAATAAAGATTTTATGTTGAAAAGGCTGGCGCTGAAACCAGTTTAAAAACCGCAGTACATCGGTTCGGTCGCCCATGGGCGTTAGATCGCCTGCGTGGATAAGCATATCACCTGGTGGAAGTTGCAAGCGCGCATGCTGTCCATGGGTGTCTGAGATCACTACTATCTTCATGGCGCGTTTGTTAAGAAGCGCTGCTGGCAGTTGCCCTGTTAAAAATACAGGTGA
>DATJGC010000009.1:0-4388 GCA_035495345.1 Chitinophagaceae bacterium
CGAGCAGACAGAATCTGCCGTGGAGGACTTTGCTGTGCTGTTCGACTTCTGGAAGTCTGGCGATGCCACCGAAGAAGAAACGCGCGAAGCATTCACCAAGGCAGCCGCTGCTATTGAGGATGCGGAGTTTAAGGCCACGCTTAACCAGCCGGAAGATAACCTGCCGGCGGTGTTACAAATCAACAGCGGCGCCGGTGGTACTGAGAGCCAGGACTGGGCAGAAATGCTGGCCCGTATGTACAGAATGTATGGCGAGAAGCAGGGCTGGACGGTAACGGAGCTCGACTGGCAATGGGGCGATGGCGCCGGTATTAAAACCGCTACGCTGCAGTTTGACGGTCCCTTTGCCTATGGCTTTCTAAAAGCGGAAAGTGGTGTACACCGCCTGGTGCGCATATCGCCATTCGATAGCAATGCACGCCGTCATACTTCCTTTGTTTCCGTATTTGTATACCCGTTAGTAGACGATTCTATCCATATAGATATTAAGCCTGCGGATGTAAAGATGGAAACCTCCAGAAGCGGCGGTGCCGGCGGCCAGAACGTAAATAAGGTAGAAACAAAAGTGCAGTTAACGCATATACCCACCGGCATTGTAGTGGTTTGCCAGCAAGACAGGTCTCAGCTCGGCAACCGTGAGCGCGCCATGGAAATGCTGCGCAGCCGTTTGTATGAACTGGAGTTACGCAAGAAGAATGAATTAAAGGATGCGGTAAACAGTTCAAAGAAAAAGATTGAGTGGGGAAGCCAGATACGCAGTTATGTGTTTCATCCTTACAAAATGATCAAAGACCACCGTACAGATTATGAAGTGGGCAATGTGCAACCGGTGATGGACGGAGAGCTGGATGGTTTTATAAAGGCTTACCTGATGATGGAGAAAGAAGCCGCCAGTTCTTAAGTGCAAGGTAAAAAGCTATTCTAATAAACGATATACCATGAGTCTAGGTTACTTTTCATATCCATTACCCACCAATGAGCCGGTACTCAGTTATGGGCCTGGTTCTGCAGAGAAGAAAAGATTAAAAGAAGTACTGGCTGAATTAAAAAGCCAGCAGGCAGATATACCCATGTATATTGGCAACCAGCAGGTGCGTACCAATAAAAAGATAGCCATTCATCCGCCGCATGAACTCTCACACACGCTGGGGCATTTTCATGAAGGCGAGGCTGCGCATGTACAGCAGGCCATTGATGCGGCACTTGCGGCCAAAGAAAGCTGGGCCGCTATGAGCTGGGAAAACCGTGCAAATATATTTTTGCGTGCGGCCGACCTGATTGCTACCAAGTATCGTCCTTACATGAATGGCACTACCATGCTGGGCCAGAGCAAGAATGCTTACCAGGCGGAAATAGATGCCGCCTGTGAGCTCATCGATTTTTTGCGTTTCAATGTTCATTTTTTAAGCGAGATATACAAGCAGCAACCCATCAGCAGTGCGGGTATGCATAACCGTTTGGAGTACCGGCCATTGGAAGGTTTTGTACTGGCCATTACGCCATTCAACTTTACCGCCATCGGTGGCAACCTGCCCACCAGTGCAGCCATGTGCGGCAATGTGGTAGTATGGAAACCCGCCAACACACAGGTATTTGCGGCGCAAATGTTTATGCGCATTTTGCTGGAGGCAGGGCTGCCGGCAGGGGTTATAAACCTGGTGTATGTAGACGGTCCCACCCTGGGCGATATATGTTTTAACCACCGTGACTTTGCCGGTGTACATTTTACGGGCAGTACCGGGGTGTTTAATAAAATGTGGGAGACCATTGGTAAAAACATGCCTATGTACCGCACCTATCCGCGCATTGTGGGCGAAACGGGTGGCAAAGACTTTGTGCTGGTGCATAAAACGGCCGATGCAGATGTAGTGGCAACGGCGCTGTTGCGGGGCGCTTTTGAGTTTCAGGGACAAAAATGTTCTGCGGCTTCCCGTGCCTACCTGCCTTCTAACCTGGCAGCGGCCATCAAAGAAAAGCTGGTAGCAGGTATCAACAGCTTCTCCATGGGGCCGGTAGATGATTTCAGCAATTTTATTAACGCGGTGATAGATGAGCGCAGTTTTGATAAGATCACGTCTTACATCAACAACGCAAAAAAAGACAGCAGTCTTTCCATCTGGGCGGGCGGCAGCTTCGATAAACAAAAGGGTTATTTTATACAGCCTACTGTTATTGAAACAAAAGATCCGCGTTCTGTAACCATGTGCGAAGAGATCTTTGGCCCGGTGTTAACCGTGTACGTTTACCCGGAAGATGAATTTGAGCAGGTAATGGATTTGGTAGACAATACTTCTCCTTATGCCTTAACCGGTTCTGTTATTGCCCAGGACAGGGCAGCGGTGGAGCGTGCCACGGTGCGCCTCAGGAATGCTGCGGGCAATTTTTATATTAACGATAAACCCACGGGTGCCGTGGTGGGGCAACAGCCTTTTGGCGGCGCCAGGGCCAGCGGTACCAATGATAAGGCAGGTTCCATCCTTAATTTATACCGTTGGTTAAGTGCCAGAACCATCAAAGAAACGTTCAATCCGCCCACAGACTACAGCTATCCTTTTATGAAGGAATCATAACTAGCGGGCAGGTGGCGGTGCTGGTCCATTTCACTGACTTATACAACTATTTTGTTAACGCGTTATAACAGGCAGGCCTTGTTGCCCGCCTGCGTAGTTATCGCTGCTTCCACAAAAGAAAAAAATGCCACAATTTGTGCAATTGGCGCAAAAGAATGACCTGCAACAGCAGGTTCTGGGCCGGCAAGCTGGCTGTGGTATACAATTTGGTAACATGGGGGTAGCAACCATTATTCATCAAATCACAAACAATGAAAACTATTCTTCTTGCAGGTCTTTTCTCAGTAAGTATTTTGTCTGTTACAGCACAGGCGCGCAGGGCACATGCGCACGACGATGTAGATGTAGCGTTTGGTATTAAAGGCGGGTTGAATATTGCCAACCTGCACGTGGAAAATGCGGGTAGCAGTACGGCCGATGCCAAGGCTTCTTTTCATGCAGGTGGACTGGCGCATATTCATATCACGAAATCATTTGCGTTGCAGCCGGAGCTTATGTATTCTAACCAGGGCTACAAGTATGAGCTCTCTAATACCACTACACGGCTGAATTTGCATTACCTGAACCTGCCGGTGCTTGCACAGTTTATGGTAGGGCAGGGGTTCAGGATAGAGTCTGGTCCGCAACTGGGCTTCCTGTTGGCAGCACGCCAGAAAACGAACAATGTGAGCCTGGATGTAAAAAACAACTTCAAAACCGTTGATTTTGGATGGGCTTTCGGCCTGGGGTATGTAACGCCCAGCGGCTTTGGTGTAGATGCCAGGTATAATGTAGGCATCTCCAGCATTAATAAAGCCAGCGCTGCGGTAAACAACCGTGTTTTCCAGGCAGGTGTTTTTTACCAGTTCAACAATCATTAGAAACTGACAGCTAATAACTTATGCAAGGCCCGGCCGCTCAAGGCCGGGTCTTTTTTTGAGCGGTCCGGAAGTTTTTTAGGATAAGTTATTTTATCATTTTTTCAGGTTTGGTTTTTGTTCTATATTTGCCACCCGGTTAAAAAAATGGCTGCGTAGCTCAACTGAATAGAGCATTTGACTACGAATCAAAAGGTTTCAGGTTTGAATCCTGACGCGGTCACAAGGAAAAAGAAAGGGTTTCAGCAGCAATGTTGAGACCCTTTTTTTGTGGCGGTTGGATACGATTTGCATACAAATTTTCAACGACCATTTGGTATTCAACCTCTATAGGTCACCTCCACTGCTGGTCTTAGCTTGCCTAGCAGGCGACTAAGAATTGCAGCCCCGATAAAACTTGCTGAAGAAAGGCAAAAGTTTATTTGTAACCATCTTGTTATTAGAAAATCAACCCTTATTGCGAATTACCTGCACGTGTTTGTGCACTAAATATTCATCCTCCACGCACAATCATCTTTTTTGCATAAATTCAGTAAATGGATTATAAAATTGAAGAAGTAAAAATTTTGGATAAGCTTGAAGAACTAGGCTTGGCACTTCCAAGTGGTTTGACTTTTTTCCCAGAAAATCTGGAAGTTGTTACGAATAAAAAAGACTTCATTTTTACAGATAGTTTATTAGACGTAAATAAAATATTCAGTAAAAATAATATCAGCATAGCAACTTTAGGCGGGGATAGTGACCTGTATAGAAGCCGTAAAAATGCAGATATATATTTGCCTGCAATTTTTTTCAGCCTTTCACTAATCTCCGAAAACTCAAGCATTATTTCCATCTCATTGAATGTATTGTCAAACTATATTTCAGACTTTTTAAAAGGTTCCTTTGGTAAAAACAGATCGCATTTAGACTTCTATGTTGAAAAAGAAAAAGGTAAAGTAAAAAAAATAAGTTACAACGG
>DATJGC010000010.1:0-12908 GCA_035495345.1 Chitinophagaceae bacterium
CAATAACATCATCGGGCGTTACAAAATCACGGCCACGCATGGCCGCAAATGCTTTAGCGCTTTTTAAGATGGCTACAGAAGCGCGGGGTGAGGCGCCAAGGTAGAGCGACTTATTATTCCGCGTTTCATGCACTATTTGCGCAATGTACTCCATCACTTTAGGTTCTATAAAGAGGCCGCTCACCTGTTTGCGGTAATGCTCAATTTCATCGGCGGTAAGCACTCGTTGCACCACATCATTAAAATGCGTTGTTCTTCCCTCATGCGTAAACTGGAGAATTTTTATTTCCTCGTCCATGGCGGGGTACTGAACGGTGATTTTAAAAATAAACCTGTCCAGCTGTGCTTCGGGAAGGCGATAGGTGCCCTCCTGTTCTATCGGGTTTTGGGTAGCCAGTACCAGGAAGGGGGCTGGCATCTGGTAGGTAACACCGTCGAACGTGATCTGTTTTTCTTCCATCACCTCAAAAAGGGCGGCCTGCGTTTTTGCGGGCGAGCGGTTGATTTCATCAATAAGCACAATATTGCTGAAGATGGGACCATGTTTATAAGAGAACGATCCGTTCTGCGGGTTAAAGACGGAGGTGCCTAATACATCACTGGGCATCAAATCTGGCGTAAACTGGATGCGTGAAAACTGCACATCAATACTTTTGGCCAGCAGTTTTGCGGTAAGTGTTTTGGCCACCCCGGGCACGCCTTCAATGAGCACATGGCCATCTGCCAGTATTGCCGCCAGCAGCAGGTCTACCATCTGCGTTTGGCCAACAATCACTTTGGCAATTTCATCTTTTACACGCTGTAGGGCAGCAGTAAGTCCGGAGAGATCAGTACGATAAACGTTGAGTGTCTGGTCCATGGTTATTTTACTTTTTCGTAGAATAAATCTATCTGTTGGTTAAGTTGCATCAGTGCATCATCATTAATGCTGCTGTTGTTATGTATATCTTCTATCAGCTGCACCAATTCTATCGCCTGGCTTTCGGCCACGCCGGCTTTTTTAGCCAGCAGTCTTGCAAACTCTTCATTCAGTTGCGTGGTAGGCAGGTAAAATTGTGAGCGCACAAATTCCATAAAGTAGTTGATTTTCTTCAAGGCAATGTTTTTATTATCGCGCTGGTTGAAATACACACTGCCAACGGTTTCCACAAAGTCCAGCGTGCTGTTGCGCGGGGGAACAATGATGGGTATGACGCGTTGTTTTCTTTTAGATTCAAATAAGACAAATAGCAGAACGGTTACCAGGGCCAGTCTTAATGCCCACCGGAACCAGGTATTAGACAAAAGGAATCTCAATGGTGTGCTGGCGCCTCCCCTGCCCAGCTTATAATATTCATCCCAATACACTGCCTTAATGTTCTTTGGCAGGTAAGAGAGCGCTGTGGCTGTGTAGTCTGCGTTGTCTCTTGTTAGCATGAAATAATTACTGAAAGAAAGCGGCGCTGTATGAACAAAGAATGCACCATCGCCGTAGGGTATTTTTATAAAGTTGATATCATTCTTTTGGTTATTGCCCAGTGCAATGCTGTGCAGGGTATCCATTTTTTTAAAATAACCGTTAAGGGTCATGGGCGTAAACCCAATATCGCTGGCCATGTGCAGCGCAGGGTTTACAAAGTTGATGGTAACTGAATCCTTGCCGGGTATATCAAAACGGTGTTCTGTTTCAAAGTGAAGGGTATCCATCAATGCTTTGCTGAAATGTTCGGCGGCTATGAATACATAATTACCAATCACGGCATAATTGAGCAGGTCATCAATTTCTGCCTGCTGAATTTCTGCTCCTGGTTCAATGAGCAGGTACGCCGTGTTAGAATCAGAAAAGTTGTTTACCTGGTCGTACACCGGCGTGCGGAAAGAACTGATGGCGGCCTGCGGAAAAATGGTTTTCAGCTGCTGATAAACAATATAACCGCCATAAGGCTGCTTATCGTCTTTGGCAAGCGTTACCTTCCAGTCTAGGGGGCGCGGACGGTTGTACTCTGCCACTATATAAATGGCCAGCAGCACTGCAAAGGAGAATATGAATCTTTTATATCCTTTCACCTAACTGAATTGGCGGTTAAACTGGTTAAACTGGTTCCTGACCTCACTAAATTCTGTTTCTTCAATAGGCAAATCTCCGTACCAGTTATTTTCAAACTGGCGGGTAAGATGATCAAAAACGGGTTGGTAGCCCGTTCCGCTAAGCTCCTGTAAATAGGCAATGTTGGTTTTATTCAGCTGCCATTGTATCAGCTGTTTGTCTGAAAGCTTTTTCAATGATTGCAGGTAGAGCAATCTTACCGCCAGCCGGTAATTCTTATTTTGAACCGCCTCTTCTATGGCTTGTTCAAAAGGGATGCTGTGAATATCTTCATCTGTTACGGAATAGCCAGACACCCGGCCGGTATTTCTTTGAAAGAGCCCGGCCTTATTCATGCCCGTTAGCCGGTAAATAAAGAACACCAATAAAGAAACGGCCAGCAGCAGCAAGGTGATTTTAAACGCCTTGCCACCCATATCTGTGCTCAGGAAATCATAGATCTTTTGCCAGAACCATTGCCAGAAACGTTGCCACCAGGACGCCGGCGGCTCCTTGAAGCGGTCATACTGGAAAGCCTCTTCTGCACGATAACGGTTAATAGACTGGCTGCTGATGCTCCTGGTATTTACAACAGATGAGTCATAGAGCAGCGACTGCGCGTTGCCCACCGCGGTATAGAAGAACAATAAGCAAAAGAAAAATACCCGCATATTAATATTGTTCTTCGGTGTGGTCAAAGGAAGTATCGGCATTGCCGATGTTATTGATACGCTGTAAAATGCCGGTACCGTCACGTTGCTCCGTAAGACTAAAATACTGGAGACCTGCAGAAAGAAAGAAAATGATGTAAAAGGCAAACGAGAAAACATTGAGGAAGGAAGTGACGATGCCCACGGTAGAGCTCACATCTTTGGTGGTAAAATAGGCTGCCACCCCCACCACCAGGCCAACCACCAAGCTAATGATACTGCTGCTTACATAATATATGATACCGGCAACCAGGTAAATAAAAAACGTTGGCCAGAAATAGCCTTTGATTAAATGAAAGCAGCGTGAGAAAGCAGTGCCAAAATCTGCGTCTTCCATCATAATCACATAGGTAAAGGGAACGAAGACCGTCCACAGGTAAATGCCGGGGGCCAGGCAGAAGATGAGTCCTACAATAGATAATACGCCGGGCGGGATGCTGTATAAGAATACCCTGAAAAAATATTTTTTATAGAGTTGCCAGATATCATCAATGCCGGGTTTGCGACCATCGTTCTCCAGGTAATATTTAAGGTAGGCGCCTACCACCACTTTCATAGATGCAAAGGTGAGCAGCATAAAAAGTATCACCATAAAGTACTCAAAAGAAAAGATGGCAGCGTAAGGGTTATCATTGTTATAGCGTGCGGTATTGATCCTGCCAGATATAATTTGTTGTAGTAATCCCCCCATAGATCTGGATTGGTAGATACCGCTGAAGATGGCTTCCACCAGCATAAAAAGACCGCAGATAGCAAAAAACGCTTTTAACAGCGGCTTAAAATTTTGCTGCAAAAAGGCGAAGGTGTCCCCGATATTGCCTCCGAAGTCTCTTATTTTTCTGAGTTCCATTTTTTGTTCAACCATACTTGCAGGTTTTGTCCGTTCGGGGCCTGCCCTTCAGCAGCGGCCCTTACACGTTTGTGTAGTTGTAAAGGATATACTATAAAGTACCAGATGATAAACAGGAAGGAAGTACCAAGAATAGCAAGCTTACTCCATGCAGGCATTTCCTGGTAATGGCGGGTAACAAAGCTTTCTAAAAAAGCCGCCACAATAAAAAACGGCAGCAGGCCGATAACAATTTTTAACCCGTCTTTACCGGTGCGTAGGATGGCCTGTGAACGGGTATAGGTTTTTGGAAACAGCAGTCCGCTGCCCAGTACCAATCCTGCGCAGCCGGCTATTACAATCACAGACAATTCAATGGTGCCATGGATAAAGATAGCCAGTACGGCCTGGTAGCCCAGGTGGCGCGCAATAAAAAATTGCAGAAAGGCGCCCACCATCAGCCCGTTTTGTACCAGCAGGTATACCGTACCAATAGAAAAGGTGATTCCAAATACATAGCACAGAAATGCTACTTTAATATTATTCATTGCAATTGCCAGGAACATGGTAAAGGAATCTCCGTGTTTGTATACACCAAAGGGATCGCCTTTTTCAATATTCTCATTGGTCATATTTACATAACCATCTCCGAGGATGAGTCTTATAAATGATTCATCGTATTTGGCCGATAATGCACCTGCCAGGCAAAATGCTATGAAAAAAAGGAAAGCGTAGAGTAGTTGGCGATGGTATTGCCTGAAAAGATGGGGCAGCTCAAATTGCCAGAAGCTGGCAATGCGCTTCGATTTTTCTTTCTTATTCTTGTAAATTTTCTGGTGAAAAAGAGCGGCAAGTTTATTAAGATAAGTGGCTGTATTGCTTTTGGGGTAGAAAGTGCGGGCGTAGGCCAGGTCATCAGTAAGTTCTATAAACCGGTCTGCAAAAGTATCAGGGTTATCAAAATGTTGCACCTCCAGTTCATATCGCTTCCACTTCTCCGCATTTTGCTTTAAAAACTGTGCTTCTCTCATCAGGATTTTAATAGCTGGTAAGATAGGAGAAAATTTCATTCCTTACCAGTTTCTGTGTAGGTTTGTTTTATTTGCCCTAGCCTCTATTTAGCATACATGAATACTATCAGAATTACCACCAGCCAGAATATAGACCTTGAGTACGACCTTGCCAGCGTGGGAGAGCGCATTGTTGCCTGGGTAATAGATGCCGTTTTATTTGGCGCCTATTTCATTGTAATCTTTATGATGATTGGGTTTGAAGGCATCGGCCGGTATTTTGAAAAATCTCCGTGGATGCTGATACTGCTATTGTTTCCTTTTGTTTTTTACAACCTGGCTTGTGATATTCTGCTCAATGGCCAAACCATTGGCAAGAAGCTGATGAAGATAAAAGTGGCCAGCCTCAACGGAGAGCAGGCCAGTGTTGGGCAGTACCTCATCCGCTGGCTGTTCAGGCTGGCAGACATCTATCTTTTTAATGCGCTGGTGGCTTTTATTACAGTGGCGGTAACGGAAAAAAAACAACGTGTGGGCGATTTGGTAGCAGGCACCGTGGTCATAAAAACCAGTGCCAGATCAACCATCAACGAAACCATTTATGTGCCCACCCCGGATGTCAATTACCAGGTAAGTTTCCCGGAGGTAACCCGCTTAACAGACAAAGACATGCAACTGGTAAGAGAGGTGATCAACAGTGTACACCTAACCGGCAACAGCGTATTGGCGTACCAGGCAGCAGAACGTATAAAAAAATTATTAGCTGTAGAAACCAACCTGGAGCCCTTGTATTTTTTACAGGTATTACTGGCAGATTATAACCATTTAACGGCAAAATTGTAATCAGGCTTTCAGCCAGGTAAATGGTGCCACTGGTACATTGCGCAGCACCCAAAAAAGCAGCACCACCCAAAGCAATGTTTTTACAAATAGCGGTTGGTAGAGTAAACGCTGCTGTAATTTTTTATGGCTGAAAATATTCCAGCAGAAAACAAAAGCAGCCGCAACTACAATGGGTAATACCACCACAAAAAGAAGATTATAATTGATGGCTGTGAGCAGCCTGCCATGTAGTAACGCCGATGCTGCACGTTGTGAACCGCAGCCCGGGCAATCCAGGCCGGTAAGCGAATGAAAAATACAACGGGGGTAAAAACTGTATTGGGCGGCAGGATAAAAAAAATATAGCAGCGACAATATTGTCACTGCTATTGCTACTATTATCAGCTGCGTAGTGTTTTTTAAACGCATGAAATTATTGATTCAGCGATCTGGACGACATCCACAAGCCGCCGAAACCCAAGGCAAAGACGGCGATGAAGTAAAGAACAATAACACCGATACCAACAAAAAAGCCAATCTTGGTCCACTTGGCCGCATCCCTTGATGCCTGCATGGCGCCGTTAACGTCATTTGCTGCCCATTTTGTATTTACCTGCGAGGCGAAGATGATGCCCGCGATGCCAAAAGGCAGGCAACAAAACAACGTAACTAAGATGGATTCTACCAGCCAGTTTTTGGGCGGGAAGGCCTGGCCGGATGGTTGTGGAATTGTTGGATCTTGCATAAGTTTCTATGGTTTAATGAATAATACACCAAATAAATAAAATTTGGCCGTATCCGGAAATAAAAAGGCGCTTTCCGTACCAAGAATGCAAAACTTACGGCGATGCACCCACATCCATTTATGTGGGTGATCCCTCCCTATCATGTTAAGTACTAATGCGTCAATACGCCCTTGCAAAAAGGACCCTTTCTTTGCTGGGCTGCCCGGTGAGCACGCATTTGCCTTCTTCCTGCGGATTGTTAAGCGGTATACAACGGATGGTGGCCTTTGTCTTTTGCTTAATGGCTTCTTCGGTGGCCGCGGTACCATCCCAATGAGCGGATATGAAACCACCCTCGCCTTCCAGCGCTTTTTCAAAATCTTCCCAGCTGTCTACTTTTATGATATGCGCATCTCGATAAGCCTTTGCTTTTTCAAACATGGCGTTTTGTATATCCTCCAGCAATTGCACAATGGTTTGGCTTAAACCATCCAGCGACAATGCTTTCTTTTCTTTGGTATCCCTCCGGGCCACTTCGGCTACATTGTTTTCAAGATCTCTTGCACCCAGGGCAATGCGCACCGGAACACCCTTCATTTCATAGTCCGCAAACTTCCAGCCCGGGCGGTTATTATCGCTATCATCGTACTTCACGCGTACACCTGCCTGCTTAAGCTGCGCCAGCAATTCATTTACCTTTTGGTCTATGAGTGCTTTTTGGTCGTTGCCCTTAAAAATAGGAACAATCACTACCTGCAGCGGCGCAATCCTTGGCGGCAACACCAGTCCGTCATCATCACTGTGTGCCATTACCAACGCCCCTACCAGCCTGGTGCTTACACCCCAGCTGGTGGCCCATACATAATCCAGTTTATTTTCCTTGTCCGTAAACTTAACATCAAAGGCGCGGGCAAAATTTTGTCCGAGAAAGTGAGAAGTACCTGCCTGCAATGCCTTACCATCCTGCATGAGCGCCTCAATGCAATAAGTATCTTCTGCGCCGGCAAAGCGTTCACTGGCGGTTTTCACTCCTTTTATCACGGGCATGGCCATCCATTCTTCTGCAAAGGTTGCGTACACATCCAGCATCTGCCTTGTTTCTGCAACGGCCTCCGCGGCAGTGGCGTGCGCAGTATGCCCTTCCTGCCATAAAAATTCTGCGGTGCGGAGGAAAAGCCGCGTGCGCATCTCCCAGCGTACAACATTGGCCCACTGGTTAATCAGCAGGGGAAGATCCCGGTAAGATTGTATCCAGTCTTTATAAGAATTCCAGATAATGGTTTCTGAAGTGGGCCTTACCACCAGTTCTTCTTCCAGCTTTGCATCCGGGTCTACAATGACCCCGCTGCCATTGGGATCATTCTTTAACCGGTAATGGGTTACCACGGCGCACTCTTTGGCAAAACCCTCTACGTGGGCGGCTTCCCGGCTTAAAAAACTCTTGGGTATAAATAAGGGGAAATAGGCGTTTACATGGCCGGTGGCCTTAAACATCTTGTCTAACTGGTCGCGCATATTTTCCCAAAGGGCAAAGCCATGCGGCTTAATCACCATACAGCCGCGTACGGCGGTATAATCTGCCAGCCCGCCTTTTAAAATAAGGTCATTGTACCATTGTGCATAATCCTGCGCCCTGCTTGTGATCTCTTTAGCCATAATTTGTGCTTGAATTGGTTAACCGCCAACTGGTTGGCCGCTGTGTTTTAATGCTGCCTTAATGCGGGCTAACAAACGTTAGAATTTAACAAACCCCCTGCAATATTTGCCCGTATTTAATTGTCTGTTACTTGTTATTTGTTGTAATTTTAACCAGCGGTTCGCAAAAGTAATTTTAAAACGTCAAACACCTCATATGAATACCAGAATTTTACTACTTGCTGTAAGCATGGCAGCCTTAAGCAGTTGCTCTGTTTACAAGGCTGGCCAAACCCCTGACGACGTATATTATTCACCTGCCCGCGTTCAGCAGGAAAAAGACAGTTATGTAGAAGTGCGCCAGGAAAAACCGGGCAGCAACTACCAGTCTTATGAGCAGTACCAGGATAGCTATCGCGATGATCGTTTTCTGCGTATGAGCATCGGCAATCCTTATTACATGAACAGCTATAATGCGTACAGTGGTTTTGATTGGCGCTACAATAGTTTTTACAACGGCTTTAATTACGGTTTCAACAGCCCCTGGAACAATTATTTTGCCTGGAACAATTTTTACAACCCATATGCATTGTCATTTGGCGGTTTCTACGGTGGCGCAGGTTACTATGGTTATCCCGTTGGCGCCGGTTATGGCTATTACAGCGGCGGCGGTTACTATGGTGGCGGCGGTACGCACTACCCCATTAATACGGCACCCATAACCCGTCCGCGTGTATTCAATGTAAACAGTTACTCCAATACCAACAGGTCTGGTAACAGAACTTATTCTAACAGCTATTACAATAACAATTCACAACGTTATAATAATGGCAACAGCGGAAGTGGCAACAGGAGTTACTATGATAATTCCGGTAACAACAACAGCAATAACCGCAGCATGTACACGCCTTCTAACAGTGGCAACAGCAACACACCATCACGCAGTTATACACCCTCTTCCGGTGGATCATCCGGCGGCGGTGGCAGTACCGGCGGTGGCGGTGGTGTAAGCAGGCCCACCCGCGGAAACTAATTTTCAAAAAAAAATCATTCGCTATTAGCAAATACATATTGTGAAAGAGGAGCTCTTTTTGAGTATTATACTTGAGGGTTCCTCTTTTTTATGCCTCGTATACCATAAACATTTCTATCAATGAAAAAACTTGTGTGGCTTGTATCAGTGACGGCCGTATCCTTTGCCGGCATGGCCCAGTTACCGGAAGACGTATTGAAATATAGCTGGAACGGACCTAACGGTACCGCCAGAACGCAGGCCATTGGGGGCGCTATTGGCGCTCTGGGCGCAGATGTAAGTGCCAACTTTGTAAACCCGGCAGGACTTGCATTTTTTAAGACCCGCGAGTTTGTTATATCTCCCGGTTATTCATTTATCAAAAACAACAGCAATTTCAGGGGAGACAGCAAGAGCGATAACAAAAGCTTTTTTAACCTTGGCACCAGCGGACTGGTACTCGGTTTTGGCGACAATAACAGCCGGTGGAATGGTGCCGCCTTTAGCATTGCCATTTCACGCACCGCTAATTTTAATAATCGCATCAGCTATACAGGCAACAATAATTTTAGCTCATACGGAGAAAAATATGCCGCCGATGCGGCCGCCAGCGGTTTAGACATTAATGATATTGCCGGTGATGTGTACACCCCCGTAGCCACACGGCTGGCAGCGTATACGTATCTTATTGATACGCTTACCATACCTGGCAATAGCCGGCCCGATGTGGTAAGCATGGCCATGTGGAAGAATCTTAAGAACAACGCGCCCTTCCTGGTAAAACAGCAAAATACTGTAGAAACAAGGGGCGGTATTACAGAACTGGCCATTGGCTTTGCCGCTGCAAGAATGGACAGGTTTTATCTCGGCGGAAGCCTGGGCATACCCATTGTAAACTACGAGAGCAATACTGTCTTTACGGAAACGGATGCCACCGGAGATCCTAATAATAATTTCGACCATTCTACATTTACAGAAAGAATTACCAGTAAGGGTGTGGGCATTAATTTAAAAGTAGGCGCCATTTACAAAGTGGCCAGCCAGTTGCGCCTGGGCCTTGCATTACATACGCCAACACTCTACGGCATGACGGATACCTATTATGCCAGCATGACCACCAACACAGAAAATTATGTGCATGCTAATAACAGCACCATCACTGCCAGCTCTGACCAGACCCTGGGCATTAACCCACAAAACAAATATGATCTTACCAACCCCTGGCGGGCCATACTGAGCGGTGCGTATGTGATTAACGCGGTGGAAGATGTTAAACAGCAGCGCGGCTTTATTACTGCCGATGTTGAATATGTAAATTACAAAAGCAATCGGTTCAGAACTGCTGAAGCGGGTGGAGACAATACCAGCTTTGATGATGTTAACCAGGTAATCAAAGACTATTACAAAAGCGCGTTCAATTTCAGGGTGGGTGGTGAAGTAAAGTTTACCACCATTATGGCAAGGCTCGGTTTCTCTTACTACAGCAACCCATATAAAGACGCTGCGCTGGATGGAAAGAAAATGTTTTTGAGTGGCGGACTCGGCTACCGTGATAAAGGCTTTTTTGTAGACCTTACCTATGTACACGGCATCAGCAATGATATCAATTTTCCCTATCGCCTGCCTGACAAGGCCAATACCTTTGCCACGGTAAAAGGCACCGGCGGCAATATTGCTATTACAACCGGGTTTAAATTCTAATGCGCGGCCGGTAATCATTCAGCAGCATCAATTCATTATACAAAGGCAGGTCGACGACCTGTCTTTTTCTTTATTCCGTGAAGTGTATATTGCTGACAGCCTGCAGTGTTCAGCCCATTATTCTTTGTTCAGAAAGTCCCTGAACCAGTAACCGGATTGTTTTACCGTTCTGAGCTGGGTCTTAAAATCTACGTGCACCAATCCAAACCTTGGGTGGTAGCCTTCGCTCCATTCAAAATTATCAGTGAGTGTCCAGGCCATGTAGCCCTTTATTTTTACGCCTTCCTTTTTTGCCTGCAACAGCGCCTGTAAATATTGTTGATGGTATTGAATACGTTCCTGGTCGTCTACCTGTCCGTTCACCAGTTTATCTGTAAAGGCGGCACCACTTTCCGTAATGATAATTTCCTTTACGGCTCCGTACTTCCAGAATTTTTTGATGATATTATAAAAACCGCCGGCGCTTATCTCCCAGCCCATGGCGGTATGTGGCACCTTCCGCGTTACTGCTTTTACTTCTGTAGCGTTTACGTAAGGTATAAATGGGCTGTGCTTCACCGTTACCGGAAAATAATTCTGCAGGCCAATAAAGTCCATATCAAAACGAAGTCGTTCTGTAAACTTCCAGGCCTTGTTCACCAGCTCCAGTTTTTCCAGCAACTTCATATTTTCATTGGGATAACCCTTGCCCAGCAGTGGCTCAATAAACAAACGGTTGAGGAGGATATCAGTTTTACGCGCGGCCTCTATATCTTCTGCACGCTGGCTGAAGGCGCGTACTTCAGAACAGGAGAAGCTGGTACCGATATAAGCATTCTTTACTTCGGCCCTGAGCACGCGGCCACCGTCTGCCTGCGCCAATGCGGCATGGTGCACGGCCTTTAAAAAATTATCCAAACCAGTTTTGCCAGGTGCATGACGGCCCAGCATATAGCCGAGCGAGGTAAAGCCGAAGGGCTCATTCAGTACAATCCAGTTTTTTACTTTATCGCCAAAGGCATTGGCACAAACCGTTGCGTATTTTATAAACCAGCGGTTCATGAGGTGACTGGTCCACCCCCCTTTTTGTTCCAGCGCATAGGGAAGATCCCAATGGTATAAAGTAACAAAGGGGGTGATGCCCTGCGAGAGACATTCGTCTATCAGTTGATGATAAAAGTTAAGTCCGGCCTGGTTCACCTTGCCTGCACCGTCTGGCATAATGCGAGACCATGCAATGGAAAACCGGAAGCTGTTAAACCCCAGGGCCTTTACCAATAACAGGTCGTCTTTAAACCGGTGATAAAAATCGGTGGCAATATAGGGCTTGCCTTTTCCTTTGATCTTACCCTGCCGGCGTGCAAATACATCCCAGATAGAGGGGCCACGACCATCTTCATTCCACGCTCCTTCGTTCTGTGCTGCCGCCATGGCAACGCCCCAGGTAAAATGCGGTCCGAAATCTTTGGGATGAATGTTTGTTGGAAAATGGTTCATGCAGTGCGCGTAAGTGAAGTTCTGCTATTTAACTGCGAAGCGATGTTAAGGCGTCATTAAGTTTCTTACATAAGCATGCCCTTTCATGAAGAAAGGGCATGCTTGTTTTTTTTGGATCAGCGCCTAAACCGGTGTTTCACGCGGCTTTCAAGAAGATAATGGATGCAATACGTACTGGGTCTTTCACAGTTGTAAATAATTACAAGTAATATGTGTAAATTTTTTCTTACTTACTGTAGCGGCAAGTTAGCCACAATTCTCACACCAATTTAAGTAAATAATTAATAAGTTGATTGTGATCAAGCGGAGAAAACCATTTAATGCTGCTGTCTTTTAAAAACCAGGTGAGCTGGCGCTTTGCATAATGCCTTGTATGTTTCTTGATTTCGTCTACCGCCTCTGCAAGTGAAAGCCTTCCGTTAAAGTAATCAAACATTTCGCTGTAACCCACTGTTTGCAGGGCATTCAGGGCACTGTAGGGTTGCAATGCCCGGGCTTCCTCCTCTAAACCCTCGGCCATCATCAGCTCTACGCGATGGTTTATCTGTGCATACAATTGTGGCCTTGGTAACTGTAAACCGAGTTTTATAATATTGAACGGGCGTTCTGCCTTTTTTTCTTTTTGGAACTGCAAGATCGACTGACCTGTTTGCAACCTTACCTCCAATGCGCGCATGGCCCGTTGCGGGTTCAGCATTTCACCACTGGCTGCCCAGGCCGGGTCTTTTTCCAATAACTGTTGCTGCAGCCAGGGCAGGCCCGCTTGCTGGTACCCTTTGATCACCTGCTCACGTACGGCGTCTTCAACAGCGGGTATCATGTCCATCCCTTCACAAAAGGCGCGCACATACAAACCAGTGCCGCCGGTCATTATTACAATGTCTTTCTTTGAAAACAGCTTTTCAATAACATACAGTGCATAG
>DATJGC010000011.1:0-9509 GCA_035495345.1 Chitinophagaceae bacterium
TTGCCATACGCACCAGCAATGAAGAAGGCGCAGCTGTCAAAGATATACCGCTGCTATGGCATCGCTTTTTTTCTGAAGGCATCAGCAATAAAATTGACAACAAACTGACTGACGATATTTATGCTGTCTACACCCATTATGAAAAGGATGCCACCCGGCCTTATACCACTATTCTGGGGCATAAGGTCAAGGATGCGTCTGCCCTGCAGGAAGGTTTTGAAACGGTTGTTATTCAGCCCGGCAATTACCGGGTATTTACCGCTACCGGCGAATTGGAAAAGGGCATTGTGTATGAGCAATGGGTGGCCATCTGGTATGAACCCCTCAACAGGAAATACAGTACCGACTTTGAAGTATACGGAGAAAAATCACGTGGTAATGGAAACGTTTCGGTAGATATTTTTATAGCTGTAGAGTAACAAATGGATCCTGGTCAGGAATAGACCGGGCGTATGATGAAGTCATCTATTATGGTTCCTCACTGCGGCTGCAAAGATTATTCAAACCGAAAGACAGGCTGATCACGCTTCCAAAACAGGGTCATAACGGCATACATGAAAACCCGGCCTATATGGCTGCCATCCCTGAAATCCTTCATTAAGCGAAATAAATAACCGGCCACTCGCGCAGCCGGCTATACCATGCCATACTATAAAAAACCTAGTTGATTCTGCTCACATCGGGCTTCATCACAAACCAGACCTTGCCCACATTTTCTCCCTTCACAGTACCGCGCGTATTGCCATCCGGCGCATAATAATATAGCGGCCTTCCCTTGTAGGTAGATTGTTTACGTGTTGTACCATTGGCTCCATCTGTACGCGTTATCTCGCCAAAATCTGCCTTGTTAAGCAATGAGGGTACTGTAAGGTTAGAAGTATAAAATACCGGCCATGTGCTGATACAGCCCCCCACACAATTGGTGGGCAGTGTAGTTGGGTTCAGCGAGTCCTTTGTAAAAAGATACAGTGTGTTGCCAGCACTGTCTGTCAGAAACTCTTTGTTGGTGCTGTCTGAAGTACCCTGCACGGCAATTTTTTTATTGCCAAGAAACACGGAGTAATTTGTTTTTACCACAAACCAGGTGTTGTTCACTTTTTCGCCTTTGCGCTCTCCGGGCAGCTCGCGTACATTGGCGCCGGAAGCATCTTTTGGTGCATAGTAATACAATGGCCAGCCTTTGTAGGTTGTTTGTTTAACACCGGTAGTGGTGGTAATGGTACCAAAATCAGACGCGTTGAGGCCAGACCCAATGGTGGAAGGGCTCAGCAAAGAATCATAAAAGATAGGCCATACCGCCAGGCATCCGCCGGTGCATTTGTTAATACCACCTTCTACGTCATTGGCAAAATAATAGAGCGTATTGTTTTTGTTATCTGTAAGAATGCTTCCCAGCACCGCATCTGAGGCCAGCTGTACAGAACTTACTTTTTCTGGCGTGGTACTCTTTGAGCAGCTTTTAAAAACTACAGACAATAACAGCAGGACAATTACGGGCAAGACATAAGAAGTGGGCCTGAAAGGCGAATGCTTTTTCATACACAATTTTTTTTGAGTTATTTATTATTTGCTCCCCGTTGGGACAGCAGCAGGGGTATGCAATAGAATTGCAGTGTTCACAGGGCGATAGTCTATAGGTTTAGGAATGGCAGGTCCGGACAATAGCTGTACGCAGGCTTTTTACCCGGGGATGCCTGTACCGGAAAATATTTTTTGGCCCGCACAGCAAAGCTGAAGCATTGCAGCAAAAGGATAGGCATTTAAAAGCGGCTGGACTTATTTGGCAGGACTATTATCTTTCCATTTCCATAAATGCAGGCAGGCATAGGTTCTGTAAGGGCTCCATTTTTTCGCTATACGCAGCATGGTCTCCTTCATCTTTTTTTTATCAGTAGCATCAATTGCATAGAGTTTGCACATGGCATTTTGTATACCAAGGTCATCCACGGCAAACACATCTTCGCGCCCCAGCGCAAACATCAGTAACATCTCGGTGGTCCAGCGGCCCACCCCCTTTATCTGTATAAGGTGTTGGGTAATCTCTTCATCGGTCATCTTTTGTAACTGCTTCCACTCCATGCCCTGCTCAAGCGCAAACCTGGCTACATTTTGCACATAACTTACTTTGGCATTGGAGAGACCTATGGCGCGTAATGTTGCAGGCGGCGTTTCTATTATCTGTAAAGGCGTTGGCTGTTTATCGTATAAAGCAAGAAATCTTTTCCAGAGCACATCCGCCACCCGTGTAGACAATTGCTGGCTCATGATAGAGGCGCAGAGGTAGAGATACACTTTTCTGCGGCGCTTTAATGTAAACGGACCCTTTCCTTCCAGCAACTTTGTAAACTTCTTATCTTTAGCGAGGTGAGCCAGGTACTCCATAATGATGCTGCTTTCCTTACTGTTTTGATTAAGTTTATGAAGGTATTACTATTTATTTAGCGTGTTGTAAAGATGAACAGAACAATTATCACTACCGCAGACGGCTCTCACAGTATTTCCATTCCTTCATTGCATATCACCTATCACTCTACCCATGGTGCGCTGCAGGAATCAATGCATGTTTTTATCAACGCGGCACTACAATTTGTTAATGAGCAACGGGCTGCCATTGCGCCGCTGGCTGTTTTTGAAATGGGCTTTGGCACCGGGCTGAATGCATTACTAACCCTGATAGAAGCCGAAACCAACAAACAACCTGTCTACTATGAATCTATAGACCTGGAACCAATTACCGTTGCTGAAGCATTGCTGCTCAATTATTGCACCGCATTACAGCGCCCAGATTTGCAGGAGCTGTTCATGCAGTTGCACCTGGCAGACTGGGGCCATACCATTGCAATAACGCCCTACTTTAGTTTCAGGAAAAACCGCATCAGCCTGCTAGAATACCAGTTTCAGCAGCGCTTCAACATTATTTATTTCGATGCCTTTGCGCCGGATGTGCAGCCAGCACTCTGGACAAGCCTTGTTTTTGAACAGCTGGTGAATGGGATGGAAGAGGAGGCTGTGCTGACCACCTATTGCTCAAAATCTATTGTAAGAAAGGCGATGGCCGCCGCAGGCCTGCAGGTAACAAAAATTCCCGGACCGCCCCATAAGAGAGAAATGGTAAGGGCCATAAAAAAGCGATAGCCGCTATGGCCATCGCCGTTACTTTCATTATTCAATAACCTATGTTTTTTCAACTGCAAGCGCTTACTGCATGCCAGGCTGGGTTATCTTAAAACCGGTTTTTGCTTTTTCTGCTTCCACAAGTTTCTTCACATCCTCCAGCAATTTTTTGGCATCATACACAATGCCATCTTTAATGGTATACTTAACACCGCCTTTGCGCACTATTTCATTTTTATCATTTAAGGCAATGGCGCCTGTGCCATACAATACAGACAGGTTTTCAAGCGGGTTGGCATCTACAATGGCAAAATCGGCCAGCTTACCAATTTCTACACTGCCAATTTCTTTTTCCATGCCCAGGGCCTGTGCACCGTACAAGGTGGCACTCCTGATCACTTCCAGCGGGTGAAAGCCGGCTTCGCGCAGCAATTCTAACTCGCGCACATAGGAGAAACCGTATAACTCATAAATAAAGCCTGCATCTGTGCCAACGGTTACCCTTCCGCCGCGGTTCTTGTATTCATTGATGAACGCCATCCATAATTGGTAATTTTCTTTCCAGCTTATTTCCTGTTCTGTACCCCAGTTCAGCCAGTAAGAGCCATGCGCCACCCGGCTGGGTGCATAAAATTTCCAGAGGCTGGGCAGGGTATAGGTTTCGTGCCATTCAGCACGGCGGGCACGCATCAGATCACGGTTGGCTTCGTAAATTTCAAACGTGGGGTCAAGCGTAAAATCAAGTGAAAGCAATTCATTCATGACCTTGTTCCAGTGATCGCTAAAGGGCTTTGCTGCCTGCTTCCAAAGTTTACCCGCTTCTTCAAAACGGTTTTGTTCGTTTGCATAATTGTATGTGAGCGGGTAGTGCTGTATGGTCTTGTCTTCAAACAGGGCTTCCGGTAAACCGTACCAGTGCTCCATAGAAGTGAGGCCGGCGCGTGCACTGTTCAATACATTCCAGCGGGCAACATCCATTTGCGCATGATGGCAGCAGGATCGCAAACCAATTCTTTTATTTTCTTCAATCGCTGCCTTCATAATTTCAGGTGCTGCGCCAAAAAACTTGATGCCGTCTGCTCCTTTCTTCTGGTTATCGCGCACCCAGGCAATGGCCTGCTCCGGCGTGGCAATGGGTTCCCTGCTGCCCTGCCCAAACACAGTGTATGCCTTTAAACGTGGTGCAGTGATACTGTTAAGTTCACTTTTCTTCTTTTGATCAAGCACCCAGTCCAAACCATTGAGCGATCCCGGATCACGTACCGTGGTAACCCCGTGGGCCATCCAAAGCTTAAAAACATATTCTGCATCTGCACCTTGTTGTTCTCCGCCGATATGCCCGTGCATATCAATAAAACCCGGTAAGAGGTACATACCTTCACAATGCAACTCTTTTCCACCTGAAATCAGCTTTGGGCGCCTGGCTTCCTCAATGGCAATTCCGGGCGTTCCCACGTTTACAATGTTTTTGATCCGGTTTTTTTCTACTACTATGTCTACGGGGCCAATGGCGGGCGCGCCGGTACCATTAATGAGAATTACGCCCCTTATGATCAATTGAGACCAGGGCCCCTCGCCTTCTTTTCTCTCAGGCGCTTTCTTTACCTGTGCCATGGAGAAGAGCGTACAAACAAAAAGGCATTGCAGCAGCAAGAAGATTTTTCTCATGAAGTTGTTTTTGTTGCAAACAAGTTACAGAAAAAGCAGACAGCCACCAGCGGCAGTCCAGGGTATAAAAAACGGCTGGCCTTCGCCAACCGTTCTGTACATTCTCTAAAAACGTTTATGCAATACTGTTACTCAAAGCTGATGCTGATATTACCGTCTTTTTCATCTTTTAATAGAATACCCAGGCTTTGCAGCTGTTGACGGATGGTATCAGAAGTAGCATAGTCTTTCCGAAGCTTTGCCTGTTTGCGCATGTCTACCAGCAATTGCAAAACACCCTGCAGCTTACCATCATCCTGTTGCGATTCACTCTTCAGTCCGAAGATGTTTTCCAGGTAATTGCTGAAGTACAATTTCAGGCGGGTGAGCGTGGCGTACGCTACAGCCGCTTGTTTTGTTATGCCGTCTTTAATAGAGTTAATGATGGGTACCAGCTCAAACATATTGGCCAATGCCCTGGCGGTGTTAAAATCATCATTCATGGCATTATCCATTTCGGTCAGCAACTGGTTAATATTGGCATCCAGCGTGGCGTCTGCCGCCTGCTGGTTTTCAGGGCTGCTGAATTTCTGCAGTGTGTCATAGGCTTCCCACAAACGCCGAAAGCCTTTTTCAGCGGCCTGCAGCGCTTCATTGCTAAAGTCTAGCGTGCTGCGGTAATGCGTTTGCATCATAAAGAAGCGAACGGTCATGGGCGAGTAAGCTTTGTCTAGCAGGCGGTGGTTACCGGCAAAGAGTTCTTCGGGCAGAAAACCATTACCGGCGCTTTTGCTCATGCGCGTACCGTTTACCGTTAGCATATTGGTATGTATCCAGTAATGCGCGGGGTTTACGTGGTTACAGGCCTGCGATTGTGCAATTTCATTGGTATGATGGGTAGCTGCCAGGTCCATTCCACCACCATGAATATCAAATTCATTGCCCAGGTATTTTTTGCTCATGGCAGAGCACTCAATATGCCAGCCCGGGAAGCCCATACCCCAGGGAGAGGGCCATTGCATCAGGTGTTCTGGTTTGGCCTTTATCCAAAGCGCAAAATCAAGCCGGCCGCGTTTCTCGTCCTGGCCGCCCAAATCGCGCGTATTCTCCAGCAGGTCTTCCAGCTTTCGGTTGGTGAGTATACCGTAAGGCTGTTCTTTATTGTATTTTTCTACATCAAAATAAATAGTGCCATTTACTTCATAGGCATACCCGTTTTCCAGGATATGCTTAACCATTTCTATCTGTTCTGATATATGACCGGTAGCGGTGGGCTCAATACTTGGCGGCAGCGCGTTAAACAGTTGCATTACCTTATGAAAACCCAGCGTATAGCGCTGCACTATTTCCATGGGCTCCAGTTTTTCCAGGCGGGCTTTTTTAGAAAACTTATCATCGCCTTCGTCCCGGTCGCCTTCCAGGTGACCGGCATCTGTAATATTCCTGACATACCTTACTTTATACCCCAGGTGCATAAGGTAGCGGTAGATCATATCAAATGATATAAACGTGCGGCAATTGCCCAGGTGTACGTCGCTGTACACGGTTGGTCCGCACACATACATACCAACATGGCCGGGGGTGATGGGTGTAAAGACTTCCTTTTTTCGGCTGAAAGAATTGTAAAACGATAATTGCGACATAAGAACAAAAATAAAGAAAAGCAGGAAGCTTTGCGGGGCAAGTTACCGCTAACGAACGTAGGGTACAGCGGGCATCTCTGTTCAGGCATCCATGCCGGCTATTGCTTTGCAGGCAACTGTATGTCTGCCACCAGCGGGTAGTGGTCAGAATAGGGCAATATATTCTTTGTAAACTGTACCACCTTTATTTGTGGTGCGGCAAAAATATAATCAATGCGCAACGTGGGCGATAAGGAGGCAAAGGTTCTGCCGATGCCAAAACCGCATTGCAGAAAAGCATCCTTGTCTGGCCCCTTTATTCTTGCATAGGTAAAAGAATTGGGTACATCATTGAAGTCTCCGCAGGTGATAGTGGGGTAAGGGCTTTCATCCTTTTCTCTTCTTACCAGTTCTGCCTGTTTACTGCGCAGGTAGTAGGCAAGCCTGAATTTTTTTAAGATGCCCTTTGACTTATTCACCGCATCTTCCTCGCCCTGTGCAAGCGTTCTTATTACGGTATAATCATTATCAACAAACCTAAGTGATTGCAGGTGTGTTGCAAATACGCGGATGCGCTGCCCTTGTATATCTATGTCTGCATGAATGAGGCTTTCCGCTGCTTTCAAAGAATCAGGGCCGGCATAACGGATGCGCAGCGTATCTACAATGGGATAGCGGGAGAAAATGATAACGCCATGTTCATAGGCGCCATCAAAACGGCGGTGATCACGCGCAAAATAATAATAAGGATAATGCAGCTGCCGGGTGAAATAAGGAATGTTTTGCTCAAACAGTTTTGGGTTGTTAGACTCCAGGAATTCTTCCAGGCAAATGATGTCAGGGTTCATCTTGCGGATATGATCCAGTATAGGTTGCCTGAACGTGCCGCCCGGTCTTTTAGGGTTCATCTGGTCTAGTCTTGACACATTCCATTGCATAACACGTATGGAGGCTTCTGGCTTTTCAGCGGTAAAGGACTGCCGGGGATGAAAACCAAATAGCGCATAGACCTGCCACCAGCCAATAAACAGCGTAACCAATGGAAGAAAGGCCCAGCGGGAGCGAAAGAACCACCAGAAAAAAACAGCCAGGATAAGTATAACCACTAGGAAGGGAAACACAAGACCCAGCACAGCAATGTACCAGTAACGGCCGGGAGAGAGAAAACCGGTGCAGCAAACCAGCAGGAAGGCTATGACGGAAAGCAGGGTAATTACGATAAAGAGGGTGCGCGATAATTTTCGCATTATCCGGGTCATGCTTAAAATTACAACTCATCCGTTGATGACGCACGCCGCAGAATATCTTTCTCTTCGTCTGTAAGCAGGTGATAACCCTCCATGTTTATCTTATCCAGTATCTCATCAATGCGTTTTTGGGTAACGTTGGGTATGCGCTTGTAAGGATGTGCGCCATGCACTTTATAAAAAAACTCGTCTCGTATATTTTTGTTGACTGCTTTTTTTGCGGGGTTAAACAGGTCATCAAACCAATCAAACACCGCATTCATGCCTACGCTCCAGTCTTTTCCTTTGCGCAGCTGGTAGATAAACATAAAGCCCGTAGCACCGCCAGCAATATGCGCCATGTATTTTGCGGGGTCACCAAGGTGAATGGAAACGATGTCTATTACTACAAAGGCGAAAGTGACTATCCACAAAGGAATACCACCATTGATCATGGGGAAAAAACGATAATCAGGCTTGATGGTGGTGGTGGCAATGGCTACCGCCATCAGCGCAGCGTTTGAGCCAAACAACATGGCATTGGGTACCTCAGGTTGCAGACGGGGCACCAGGTTATAAGTGAGCACGTAAACAACGGCGCCTACCAGGCCGCCATAGATGTAAATAGGTATCAGCCTGCGGTTACCGGTCAGGTCCTGCAACACATAGCCAAATACCCAGAGCCAGAACATGGCGGGCAACACAGAAAAAATAGAATCATGGATGAACATGCCGGTGAGCAATGCCCAGGGGCGGCCTCCCAGTTTACTGATATCTGCCGGCAGTATAAACCAATTAAAAATATTATGGTAAAATGCGTCTGTATTTAAGTCAGACATCTGGTAAATAACGAATACAAACTTAAGTATGGCAAAAGCCAATGCGTTGATAGCAAATAGCATAACAAGGCTGTTATTGCCCTGCCCCAGTAAGATCCGGCTCGTTTTTTCCTCTTTTACGGTCATAATGATGTTACCTGGTTGCTTATGGTTGTACTACAAAATTATTGCAGGTAAAGTTTAGGTTTTCAGGCGATCAATAGAAATTTTTGCGGTTGGTCCTGTTCCAGAAAAGTACAATAATGAAACCCACCAGGAACCCGCCGAGGTGCGCAAAATGAGCAACGTTGTCTGTACTATAGCCCAAACCGCCAAACAAATCAATCAGCACATAGGCAGGTATAACGTACTTGGCTTTCACGGGCACCGGAATAAACATGATAAAAAGCTCCGTGTTGGGAAAGAGATAGGCAAAGGCTGCCATTACGCCCATCAATGCACCGGAAGCACCAAGTGCCTGGTAGTTTTGCTTATAAATTTCAAAGATTTGGGCAATGGTATATTCTGGCGAAACGGCAGCCGCCGCTTTGGCGTATTGCATACCTGTATATGGCACAGACAGCAGCGTGATGATGCTGGCGCCGATACCACAAATCATATAAAAATTAAAAAAACGCTTGCTCCCCCAGAAATGTTCTAACTGAGATCCAAACATCCATAGCACCAGCATATTGAAAAGAAGGTGCGTAAAACCGCCATGCATGAACATCATGGTAACTATCTGGTGAGGCCTGAATGCGGCAGACGACCAGTAATGCAGTGAACCCCACTCGGTAATACCGGGCATTACCTGTTGTGCAAGAAACACCGCCACATTTATGATCAATAATATCTTTACTACAGTAGGTAAATCTCCCATGCCTCCCGAACGATAAGTCGCCATTGCTTTTGTTTTTAGTTCAGCTATCCTGCCAGAAAAAATTTGCGGGCTGGACGAGTGTAAAATTAAAAAGTAAGTTACTTTAAAAATAGGCTTTGCGCTGTTACAAATACACAGCTCATGACAGCAGCCTTTTATAAACGGTTTTCTTCTAAAGCCTTACCGCTAAACGTCTGATTCT
>DATJGC010000012.1:0-2559 GCA_035495345.1 Chitinophagaceae bacterium
AGCTTTCAGGGTAACCCAGCGCATCTGCACTGATATCATAGCCATTCTGGCGAATATTAAAATTTGAGGAACGGTTAGGCGAGAGTCCTCTTCCGCCAATACCCAGCTGTAGTCCACCCCGGTCATACTCCCAGATATTCAGCCCTGGTATTCTTGCATAGATCTGCCTTGTGTTATTGGTGGCCAGATTGGCGTTGATATTTTTCAGGTTAATGAGTTCCGTTTTTTTACCCGCATAGATGGCCGTACCGGATACATCTTTCAATTTACCGGATACAGACTCATTTTTATTACCGCTTACCGTTACTGTGGCAAGTGCAACCGCATTGATGGCCGTGAGATTGATATCCAACGTACTGTTTTTGTCTGAGAGAGAAATGCTGTCTGTGTAAGGGATGTAACCAATCATGCTCACCGTAACCTGGTACTGGCCGGGCAATAATTTCGCAAACCTGAAATAACCGTTGTCTGTGGTTATTTTTTGCAGGTGGCCGGGTTCAAGGCTTACCGTGGCCTGCGGTGCGGGCTCATTACCCAAACGCACCGTGCCGCTGATGCTGAGTGTTGGCTGAGCGTACAGGATACCAGTAAAGAAAAAAGAAAAGAAAAATAGCGCCAGTGTTTTCATCCAATTATTTTTTATAGGGAATTATCCAGTTATAATGTTTCCAGCCAATGGGCGCTGCCGCCAGGTTTATGCTGGAGTCTGCAAACAAGCGTGATCTGTCTCCGTTCAAAGCCACATAAATAGTTGCATACACCGCGGGGTTTTGCATGCCGCGTTGTTTGTATTCCGATGCCAGGTGGTGGGCATATTTAAGTATCATGTCTGGTTGCGTGCTCATCATCTTCTCCTGCAGGGCGGTAAGAAATTCTGCGTTGTTTACTTCTACTGATTGATGGCTGCTGCTGTCTCTTACCGTAAAATAGGCAGCGCCAGATTTTTCCATCAGCATTACCCGCCATGAGAAGCGATAGCCTTCTTCCGTCCAGAACAAATGACCGGGATAGAGCATAAAACGCAGCGGCACCAATACCTGCAGGCAAACGTAGAGCAAGACGGTGGCAGCCATCAGCTTTGGATAATGAAATTGGTAGCCTGGCCTGCTTAGATGGCTATCTATCTTCCCGCCACCCGGCAAGCGTTTCAACAGCGTTTCATGCTGCCGGCCCGAGAAAAAGATACAGCTGCAGGCAATCATTACATAGGGAAACAGCCCAATGCCCGGGAAGAAGATGGCGGTGGCTACATGAAAAACAACCACGAAGCAAAAGGCTACCGGCCTCGTTTTTTTGTTAAGCAGAAAAAATACTATGAACAGATCATATACGGCACCAAACCAGGAGAAAAAATAGGCTACCCATGACTGGTAGAGCAGGGGGCCCACCAGCGGCAGGTGTGTTTTAGCCGGCAGCCAGGTGCGCATGGGTTCTGCCCGCAGCAGCCAATCGGCATTTAATTTAGCCAGTCCCGCAAAAACATATACTACCCCCATCTGGAAACGAAGAATGCCGATGGTCCACATGGGAACGGTTGTACGTTGCAGCGTTGGTTGCAGGCGGCAGTCGATGGAATAGTAGCGGTTTGCCGGCAGCCAAATCATTATAAAGGCCACCAGGCTGATAAAATAATAATGGTTGAGGTAAGTGGTTACATCAATCAGCTCAATATACGTGAAGCCAAGAAAAAAAACGGCGGCGGCCAACCGGTACAAGAAACCGAGTGTAATACACAGCGCACTGAGCATCACCACTACAAACAGCAGGTGCATACCCAGATTGCCCAGCGGTTTTACCCATTCAAAACCCAGGTAGGTAAAATGAAAACGCGGTTGAATGTATACCGTGCTTATCCAGCCGCGCCACCAGAACCGCAGCAGGCTAAAGAACATCAGTAAGCCAAAAATGATCCTGAAGCTAACCAGCGGTGCAATGGAAACCGGACGATGAAATAATCTGCTGTTAATCGCCGTCATTATCCATAAAAGTTATTTGTACCGCTGTTGCAGAGGCAACATCTGTCTTTAACAGGGTGAGTAGTTTTTGAATCTCTTTGTACGCTGCGTCCACAGCTGTTGCATTGTTTACAAAGGCAGCGGACAATGGGTCAGGAATTAACCTGAGTTTGGCCAGTGTAAGATCAAATTGCGCCAGTACATCTGTATTCAGGGATTGTTTTCCTAAGGCTACCAGGTAATCATCAATGCCGGTACTGTTGCCGCCCATATAGGTATTCTTGAGCGCAGAAAGATTTTCAATGGCCAATGCCAGCGATCCGCCGGAGAAGTAGGCCTCGCACTTAGTGGCAAACACAATACCGTTGGATTGTTTACCAAATGGCCAGCCGATGCGCGGGCCTTTTAATAGGTCCAACTGGTAAGCAAACTGGTTTACGAGGTTGCCAATGGGACTGCCCACATTTGTTTTTGTATTGCTGATAAATGTAGCACGGTAGCCTGCCCAATCAGCAGCCACCTTGTCTACCAGCAATTTCATCCGGGCTACCACATCTTTTGTATACTTGATTCTTTTGCTGGTATTGCTGGCAAATTTAGTAGC
>DATJGC010000013.1:0-4289 GCA_035495345.1 Chitinophagaceae bacterium
TGACCTAACGGTAGAACGCAGGGATGATGCGGTAGCTATGTTTTTTCCGCTGTATGATACCTCGCCTGCTGAGGCACCTGCGCCATTGCTGGCGGCGCTGGGTATTACAACGGTCATGGATACACGCTGGAGCGAGAAAAACAAAAACCTGTTGCTGGTGATTCCGGAAGCAACAGTATTGCAGCAATTGTCGCCAGACTTTACTGCCCTGGTACAATCGGCCACAGGTTTGAATGGAGTACTGGTAACCGCCCCTTCCAGCAACAGCCTGTATGATTACGAGTATCGTTATTTTTGGCCCTGGGCGGGTACCAACGAAGACCCGGTTACCGGTGGCATACAAACTTATCTTGCACGGTACTGGTCAAACAAATTGGGCAAACAATCAATGAACGCCTTTCAGTGTTCTGAACGCACCGGTGTTATGCAATTGCAGTTGAAGGAAGACCGTTTGCAGATTACCGGCAAGGCCGTCATCATACTGGAAGGGAAACTTTGTATACCGCTGCAGTAAGTTGTTTAATTTTTATACTTAGCATCATGAAAGAAACTTTCAGGCTATTATTTGCCCAACATATCCGGCAGCTAAAAAAAGAAATTGAGTTGTACCAGGAGGAAGGCGCGCTCTGGCGCACAGAAAAAAACATTGCTAACAGCGGTGGCAATCTCTGCCTGCACCTGCTGGGCAACCTGAATACTTACATTGGTGCGGTACTGGGTGGTACGCCCTATGAAAGAAAACGGGATCTTGAGTTTTCATTAAAGCATGTTCCAAGAGCGGAACTGCTGGCAAAATTAGATGAGACCCTGCAGGTGGTGGATCATGGTCTTAGCCAGTTAACGGACCAGCAACTGCAGGAAGATTTTCCAGTGATCATCTGGGAGAAGGCTACCGGTACTGTATATACGCTTTCTTACCTGCTGGCACACCTGGGCTACCACCTGGGGCAGATCAATTATCACCGTCGCCTGCTGGATAATGAATGATTAGCGTTGCGCAGTGCTGTTGCTTACGGCCAGTACTGTGCTATTTTTTGCTGGAGAAATGCCACACTCCGGGCCAGTTGATCCATGCCTTCTATACCGTCTTCAATGCTAATCCATCCATTGAAACCTGCTTGTTGTAACTGAGAGAAAATGGCGTCGTAATTGTTCAGCCCCTTTCCTATTTCTCCATGGCTTAATCTTTTGGCGTAACCAATGGCCCCCAGTTCTTCTTTGCGCAGGTCTTCTAATGTGCCAGATAATAAATAGCGATCGCTGGCATGCATTGTAACCACGCGAGGTGCTACCAGGGCCAGCAGATCAAGCGGGTCTTCGCCAGCCAGGTAAGCATTGCTGGGGTCATAATTAACGCCGAAGTTGGGATGCTGCAGGCTGTTCACCAGTTGCATAAATACATCCCGCTGTTGTGCAAACTCAGGGTATTCCCAAAAATCATCCTTGTAATGATTTTCCAATACCAGCATAATAGCATGGTCGGCCGCAAAAGGAAGACAATCTTCAATACAGGCTGCTGCCAGCTTCACGCCTTCATCAATGGAGAGGCCGGGTCTTCGCTGACCAGATAATACGCGACAATAAGCGCCGCCCAGGGCCGCCGTCATCCGTATCCAGTGCTTTTGTTTTTCTATTGCTGCCTGCCGGAAGCGTTTATCCGGGTGGGTAAAATCAGGTGAGCAGCAGAGCATCGGTATCTGTTTACCCGTATCTGCCACCATTTGCCTGAAGAGTGGCCAGTTTTTCTCGCTGCCCATTTCAATAAAGCCGGCATACCATTCCAACCCGTCTATGGGCAATGGTGCTGCCAGTGCAATCCACTCAGCCAGCTGCATACTACCATCTTTGCAGAGCGCCTGCATAAATGCTTTTGGAAAGGCCGCTAAACGGGGCATAGAAAGTTTTATTTTTTTGGTGCTGGTATAGTGCTTTGATCTTTTGGCGGGTTGCGACCAATAAACGGGTGTTGTTCAAGATCTACTACCTGTCCGCTGATGGGCCCGCATTCATCAGAGAGCCAGTAAACGGCGGCAGCAGCAATTTCTTTTGGTGCTAGGATGCGGCCCGCAGGCGCATATACGCCGGGCAGCTGGGTATACCAGTTGTCTGCCAATCCGTGTTCACGCTTGCGTTGTATCTCTGTTTCAGTAAGTACCCAGCCGGGGTTCACCTGGTTAACGCGCACAGCATTTTCCCGGTGAAGAGTATCGCCGAGGTTACGGGTCATGGTCATGAGCGCGCCTTTAGAAACACTGTAGGCAAGCAGGTTGGGTTCTCCACTGTAAGCGTTTACGGAACCAATGTTTAAAACGCAACCATGCGTAACCGTTAGTGCTGGCAGGGCAGCCTTAATGAGGGCAAAGGGCGCCAGCAGGTTCACTGCCAGCACCCGTTCAAAAAATGCATTGTCTGTAGTATGAATATTGGAAGAAACCACCGTAGCGGCATTGTTTACTACTGCATCCAGCTTTCCAAAGGTATCCATTGCCAATGCCACCAGCCTTTCAGGAGCGCCGGCATTGCTGATGTCTTCTATGTGTAAGACTGCATCACCAGGGCCCAGCGCAGTAAGTACTTCCCGTCCAAGATCTGCTTCCAGCCCGTGAACAATGATTTTTGCACCTTCGGCTGCGGCCCTGAGGGCAATAGCCCTTCCAATACCCGTGGTACTGCCGGTAACAATGATCACTTTATTTTGTAAACGCATCATCAGGCGGGTTTTAAAATACTTTTTACAACAAGTCCCTGGTGCATTTTCTCAAATGCCGTATGCCATTCTTCCAGGGGCCAAACCCCGCCAATGATGGGCTGCACATTTAACTGGCCACTGGCAAGCAATGCAATAACGCGTTCCCAGATGGGCCAGTTATGGCTAAAACTTCCCTGCAGCGTAATATTTTTCTGCACCAGCGGATCCAATGAAAAGTTCAGCGGCTGTGGCCCCCAGCCTACTTTGCTGATATGGCCATTGGGCCGCACTAACTGCAAAGCGGTTTGCAGCGTACTGCTGGCACCGGCTGCATCAATAACACAATCCGCGCCAAGGCCGTCGCGCTCTTTCGCCCAGGCCAGCCCATCACCAATGATGCTGGTGCAGCCATAAACTTCGGCTATGGATAACCGTTGTTTATCGCCTGCAAGGCCTGTAATGGCTACCTGTGCACCGCAAAGCCTGGCCATGGCGGCACATAGAATACCAATAGGGCCCGGGCCAATCACCACCACCCTGTCGCCGGGCTTTATCCGCGCATTTTCTACTACGGCGCTGTAGGCAACGCAGCAGGGTTCTGTTAAACAGGCGTGTTCAAAAGAAAGGCTGGCTGGCAGGCGGTGGAGGCAACGTGCGGGTACTTTTACAAATTTTGTCATGGCGCCGTTTACGCCATAACCAAAACCCTTACGTGCAGGATCAAGATTGTACAAACCTATTTTTGAAAGGGGACTGCCGTTGTCTATAATGGCGGCGGTTTCACTTACCACGCGGTCGCCCGTTGCCCAGCCCTGAACGCGGTTGCCCATGGCAACAATATACCCGCCAAATTCATGGCCCAGCACCACGGGGTAATTTACCGGCCAGCTATGACTGGCTGTCCACTGGTGCAAATCGCTGCCGCAGACACCCACATTCACTACTTCCAGCAGTACATCTTCTTCACCAATAACGGGCAGATCTATTTCGCGCAATTCAACAGCACCTTTTTCCGGCGCAAAATTTACTACGGCAGCAAACTTCATGGCAGTAAAGTTTATTGTTTTACAGCAACTGGCAGCAGTTGAGCAATCATTTTAAGTGGTAAAAGGTAGCCATTTTTACCTTTGCACAAACAGCGTTTTTTGAGATAACTGCTGGCCAAAGGGTTTTCAATGTGGCGGTAAAAATACCCAGGATGAGCAGCGGCGCTGCTGGGAAACCATGTCGTGATAAGTAATACTATAGATGCAAAAGGGTGATTACCTTTGCAAAACCTGCGTCTTCATAGCTTGTTTGCCTTTAACAGGTGAGCGTTTAGCATAGCAGCCCTCTTTAGCCGGGCAAGGGTGGCATGATTTTTTTATACCCTTGCCTGCCGGGCCCGCCCGCGCAACGTTTACAAGGGAGGCGCACATACACAAACCCTGCTCACTACTATACACATCAACTTGAACATGGAAAAATTTCAGACCCTCCCCATTACAGTACAGAGAGCCGTTGAATTACTGGGCATTTATTGTTTGGGTGCCATCATCTATCTCGGTGCAGGTATTATTACCCCGCTCTTACTGGCTTTCTTTATTTCACTGGTATTGTT
>DATJGC010000014.1:0-15823 GCA_035495345.1 Chitinophagaceae bacterium
GCAAGACCCTTGTCCCATTCTTGATTCTGCCGGCGGTATCTGGCAATTCAAAGCAGACCAGCTGAACCAAAGCTATGCCACCGGCGTACGGTACGCAACAGGTCTGCGTAATGTGGTGGGACTGGATTGGAACAATGAAGTGAATGATCTCTACGTGATGCAGCATGGAAGGGATATGCTCTTCCAGTTTTACCCTGAAATGTTTGACCAGAAAGCAGGCGCAGAAAACCCGGCAGAAGAAATGTTTCGGATAAAAAAAGGGGCAGATTGTGGTTGGCCTTATTGCTATTTCGACAATGATAAAAAAGCAAAACTGCTCAACCCTGAATACGGTGGCGATAGAAGTAAAGTTGGTCGTTGTGAAGATAAAACGAAGTCGGTCATGCAGTTTCCCGGACACCTTGCACCCAATGGCTTACTTTTTTACACCGGCAATAAATTTCCCGCAAAGTATAAGAACGGCGCTTTCATTGCCTTCCACGGCTCATGGAACCGCAGCCCGGAACCTCAGGCAGGTTATTATGTAGTATTTGTTCCGTTTAAAGACGGCCAGCCTTCCGGAGAATGGGAAGTGTTTGCCAATGGTTTTGCAGGGGCCAATATCAACCGCGCTGCCTACAAACCCTGTGGTCTTGCACAGGATAAAAATGGTGATTTGTACGTTTCTGATGATAACAATGGCACCATCTGGAAAATTACTTATACCGGAAAATAAACAGAATAGATTACACGCAATAAGTAACACCAGGGCTTTCACACTTTATTTCTTCAGAGAGATGGAGGAACTAACATACTTCAATTGAGCAGCAAAGCATTCGACAAAAAATTATGAAACATTATCTCCCGGTTTTAATCGTCTTTCTGCTGCTGCTGACTTCATCTTTTACGATGTTGCAGCAACCCGGCCTCAAGGCTTCTATGGAAAGAGGACAAAAAGTATATGCCGCTACCTGTATTGCCTGCCACCAGGCAGATGGTCTGGGCGTTCAGAGAATGAATCCGCCATTGGTAAAAACCAAATGGGTGCTGGGCAATAAAAAAGCGCTTGCAAAAATTGTGATCTTTGGTTTAAAGGGCGGTGAGATCATCATTGACGGAGATGATTTTCATAACCCAATGCCGCCACAGGGAGAGCAACTGGATGATCAACAGATAGCAGACGTGTTAACCTACGTAAGAAACTCTTTTGGTAATAAGGCCAGTGCAGTTACCCCTTCAGAAGTAAAGGCTGCGAGGCAAACAACAGGAGCTGCTCCTGCAACAAAGAAACCCGCTGCTAAAACCCCGGCAAAAAAAGCACCCGCAAAACAATAAATGAAACGAGTATTATTCATTGACCGAGACGGCACCCTTATTCACGAAGCGCCGCCCACTTACCAGTTAGATGCGTTTGAAAAACTTACTTTCTATCCTTCCATGTTTGAATACATGGGCCGTATTGCGCGTGAGTTTGATTATGAACTGGTGATGGTTACCAACCAGGATGGCCTCGGCACAGAAGCCTTCCCCGAAGAAACTTTCTGGCCACTGCACAATCTTGTGATGAAGAGCCTGGAAGGTGAGGGCATTCATTTCTCGCGCGTGCTGATAGACAGAAGCTACCCGGCAGACAATGCGCCTACCCGCAAACCGGGTATTGGCATGCTAACAGATTATCTGAACGAACAGAAATATGATTTGCGCAACTCTTATGTAATCGGAGACCGCATTACTGACATTCAACTGGCTAAAAACCTTGGCTGCCGCGGCATCTGGTTAAACAATGAGCCCGGCCTGGGCGCAGCAGAGGTGGCAGACAAAGCAGCAGCACTACAGCAAGATGGCACCATTGCGCTGGAAACTACCCGCTGGAGCGAAATTTACGAATACCTGCGCCTGGGGCTGCGGCAGGTGGTGCATGAAAGAAATACCAATGAAACACAAATAAAGATCAACCTCAACATAGATGGCCATGGCAAGGCCAATATTGTCACCGGGCTTGGTTTTTTTGATCATATGCTGGAGCAGATTGCACGGCATGGTAAAATGGATCTCACCATCCGTGCCAACGGAGATCTTCATATAGATGAACACCATACCATTGAAGATACCGGCATTGCGCTGGGCGAAGCTTTTGCAAAGGCCCTTGCTGATAAACGCGGCATGGAGCGTTACGGCTTTGCATTGCCCATGGATGAAGCCGAAGCAAAAGTGCTGATAGATTTTGGCGGCCGCAACTGGATAGTATGGAATGCCTCCTTTGCCAGGGAAAGAATTGGCGAGATGCCCACAGAAATGTTTTTCCATTTCTTTAAATCTTTCTCAGATGCCGCTAAATGCAATCTTACCATTGAATGCCACGGCGATAATGAACACCATAAAATAGAGGCCATCTTTAAAGCATTTGCCAAGGCCATTCGGATGGCCGTGAAAAGAGATCCGTTTAGCAATTACTTACCCAGTACAAAGGGATTGCTCTAATCTTGCAGCAGGGCTAAGCCAGTACATCATTCCATTCAGGCTTTCGGGCAAAATTGGCCCGCGCAAATGAACAAAGGGGAACAATTTTCATTTGGTGCGTTCTCGCATACTCAACAGCGGTAGTTACCAGTGATAGTCCTACCCCCTTGCCACTGAGCGCATCATCTACCTCCGTGTGTTCAATAATCATTTTATTGGGGGCTGGACTGCTATACACCAGCTCGGCTTCTATAGCCCCGTCTTTGCCTACGTAAAACATTCCTTTGCCGTTCACGTTTTTGTGTTGTATCAGCATATAGATGCGTTAAATAATTTTTGAAGAATGGTAATGCCCTGCGGCCATTTGCCAATGTTGGAGGCAACATTGATATGACCAAGATCGCCTACGTTCTCAAATTCACTGCCCCAGGCGGCTGCAAAATGTTTTGCTCTTGCAAGCGTAACATAGGGGTCATTGCTACTGGCTGCTACAATAGATGGAAAGCGCAGCTTTTGCAGCGGCATGGGTGTAAAACCGCTGGTGCCAGAGGGGTAGGAGGGTGCCTCCGTATCACTCGGCGCCACCAGCAAGGCGCCTTTTATTACGGCCTGGTATTGGGCAGCCCATTGTACAATGGCACAGCAGGCAAGGCTATGGCCAATAAGTATAATCTCCTGCCTGGGATAAGATGCAAGTGATGCTTCAATGCGTTGCAGCCAGTCGGCAGACACCGGGTGGTCCCAATCATCCTGCTCAATACGCTGGTAACCAAAATCATCTTGCCAGTGCGTTTGCCAATGGCCGGCACCAGAATTATTGAGGCCGGGTAAAATGAAACAATGGTGAGCTTGCATGCCTTAAAGATCCTGTTTTTTATGGGTATCAAAATAGTATGGCAAAAATAAAGTACGGCGCTGTGAGCGCTTGCCGGAGGAATGATAAAAAATATTTGCAGAAGTAAACTTTCTCACCCATATTTGCAAAGCAATGACAAAAAGCATTCAAAATATTCAGTGGTGGTGGCATGCTAACCTCAACAGGGGCTGGTAGCGCTATATCCATTTATGAGCATACTATTTTCAGGCCCCGATGTATTCGGGGCTTTTTTATATCCATACCCCATGCAAATGCAATTAGGCAAAATGTACAACATGGGTATTCATCACGGTAAAAGACCGTACAGACAATGAAAAAGATACAACTGGAAACAACCTGTAAAAAAATGCTGGCCGATGTATTTACGCCGGTAGGCATCTATCTGCGCCTGAGAGATCGTTTCAGGGATACGGTGCTGCTGGAAAGTACAGACAACCATGCGGCAGACAATAGTTTTTCTTTCATCGGCATCAATGCCATTGCCGGTATTGAAATTACTTCTGCCAGCAGCATAGAATACAAACTGCCCGGCCAGGAGCCAGAACGGAAGCAGATCAACCATTCAAATGAAGTGCCTGCGCTGCTTTGGGAATTTATGCAGCGCTTTGCATACAATGATGCCGGTAAGGCAGCCGCCTGTGCACAGGGGCTGTATGGCTATACCAGTTTTGATGCGGTGCGTTTTTTTGATACCATAGAATGGCCTGAAAAAAAGAATGGCAGCGCATTGCCCGCCATACCGCTCATGCGTTATCGTCTATACCAGTACGTTATAGCCATCAATCATTACAAAGATGAACTCTATATCTGCGAAAACAAAATTGCAGGCATACCCTCTGAACAGGCGCTGGTAGAAAGCCTGATCAAAAGCAAGGACGTGCCGGTGTATCCGTTTAAAACAGCGGGCGCAGAAACCAGCAATATGACGGATGAAGCCTACATTGAAATGGTGAAGAAAGGCATTGCCGGCTGTTACCGGGGAGATGTTTTCCAGATAGTACTCAGTCGGCGTTTTGAACAACCGTTTACCGGTGACGAACTGAATGTTTACCGCGCACTGCGCAGTATCAATCCTTCGCCCTATCTCTTCTTCTTTGATTATGGAGATTACCGTTTGATGGGCTCATCGCCGGAAGCACAGATGATCATCAAAGACGGCAAAGCCATTGTTCACCCTATTGCCGGCACCTTTAAAAGAACCGGTGATGATGAAACCGATAAACGTGAAGCGGCGCGCTTGCTAACAGACAGCAAAGAAAATGCAGAGCATGTGATGCTGGTAGACCTTGCAAGAAATGATCTCAGCAGGCTTTGTGATGATGTAAAGGTGGAGCATTACCGAGAAGTACAATATTTCAGTCATGTTATACACCTGGTAAGCGAAGTAACCGGCACCGTGCGCCCCGGTACCAACCCCTTTGAACTACTGGCAAAAACATTTCCTGCCGGTACGCTGAGCGGTGCACCTAAAATACGGGCCATGCAACTGATAAATGCATTGGAGCCCACCGCACGCAGTAGTTATGGCGGAGGCATTGGCTTTATGGGTTTTGATGGAAGCTGTAACCACGCTATCATGATACGCACTTTTCTCAGCCGGCAGAATACTTTGTTTTACCAGGCAGGTGCAGGCGTAGTGGCCGCCAGCCAGCCCGCCAGTGAATTACAGGAAGTAAACAATAAATTAGGCGCGCTGAAGAAGGCCATAGAATTTGCCGAAAGCATTTAATGACAGCCCACTGGCAAGCGCAGGGTGCAATGGAAAGTAAGCGATGACGATCAACAAAAATTTTTACGATGAAGGTTTTGGTATTTGATAACTATGATTCTTTCACCTATAACCTGGTACACCTGGTAGAAAAGATCATTGGAGAAAAAGTGGAAGTACACCGCAATGATAAACTTCCGTTGGAAGAAGTAAAGCGGTTTGATAAAATTATTCTGTCGCCCGGGCCTGGTATACCAGAAGAGGCCGGGCTGCTCCTCCCACTGATAAAAGAATATGCTGCCAGCAAATCTATACTGGGTGTCTGTCTTGGCCACCAGGCCATTGGCCAGGCATTTGGCGGCGAGCTAATAAACCTGAGCACGGTATACCATGGCGTGGCCCTGCCGGTGATGATCAGCAACCGCAGCGCGGGTAAGGCGCCCTCTTTGTTTGAAGGATTACCAGACAGTTTTGCGGTGGGCCGTTACCATTCATGGGTGGTAGCAGACAAACATTTTCCATCATCACTGGCAGTTACGGCACGTGATGAAAACAATTTCATTATGGCCCTGCAACATACCACCTATGATGTACAGGGCGTACAGTTTCATCCTGAAAGTGTGCTTACACCCATGGGAGAAAAAATCATGCGCAACTGGCTGCAGCAATAAAAGGTTATCACTGCAAACTGGCGTACCAGATAAGTTATCAATGAATGTATAAATGCCCCCGGAAAGGATATGAAAAAGATTTTACAATACCTGTTTGAACATAAAACGCTTACGCGCGAAGCGGCCAAGGACGTGTTGCTGAATATCAGCAGGTCGGCCTACAATGAGCATGAGGTAGCGTCTTTTATGACGGTATACCTTATGCGCAGTATTACCATTGAAGAGTTGCAGGGCTTTCGCGATGCATTGCTGGAGCTCTGTGTGCCCATTGACCTGAGTGCATTTTCTACCATTGATATTGTAGGCACCGGCGGAGATGGCAAGAACACTTTTAATATTTCAACACTGGCCTGTTTTATTGTAGCCGGTACCGGCCAGAAAGTGGCCAAGCACGGCAACTATGGTGCAACTTCCGTTAGTGGTGCCAGCAATGTGATGGAACAACTGGGTTATCGCTTTACCAATGATGCCGCCACTTTGCAAAAGCAGGTAGATACCACCAATATTTGTTTTCTGCATGCACCGCTTTTTCACCCCGCCCTAAAAGTAGTGGGCCCCATCAGGAAGAACCTCGGCATCCGCACCTTTTTCAATATGCTGGGGCCCATGGTTAACCCCGCCTTCCCGCAATACCAGCTGGTGGGCGTGTACAATCTTGAAATGGCGCGCATCTATAATTACCTGCTGCAGCAAACCGGCAGGGCATTTACCATCATTCACAGTCTCGATGGGTATGATGAGATATCGCTTACCAATGATACAAAGGTGATTACCAATAAAGGTGAACAGGTGATGACGCCCCAGCAACTGGGTAAGCGTTCGGTGCAGGCCTCAGATATCTACGGAGGCAATACCGCGGAAGAAGCCGCTAAACTCTTCGCTAAAATATTAAAGGGCGAAGGCAGCTGGGCGCAGAATGCGGTGGTGCTGGCCAATGCGGCCATGGCACTGCAATGTACCGGCGCTTACAAAACCTACGACGATGCATATGCTGCAGCAGTAGAAAGCCTGGAGAGTGGAAAGGCATACAAAGTACTGACGGCATTAGTAGCCTGATCCGTTAGCTTTGCCGTCAGATACTTCAGATAAACCAAGCATTTAGCATCTATCCCGCAGGGGTAGTAAAGCATGAGCACCAATGAATATTCTTGATACCATCATCGCCCATAAAAAAAACGAAGTAGAAGAGCGGAAACGCAGTCGTCCCGCAGCCATGCTGGAGAAAACCGCCTTCTTTCAGCGGCCCGTCCTATCCCTGAAAGAGTATTTACTGGATGAGGAGAAGACCGGTATCATTGCTGAATTTAAACGCCGTTCTCCTTCCAAAGGCATTATCAATGCGCAGGCAGATGTACTGGCAGTTACCGCCGCCTATACAAAATATGGCGCCTCCTGCCTCTCGGTGCTTACGGATGAACATTTTTTTGGTGGCAGCACCGCAGATCTTGAAGCGGCCCGCGTGCAGCCGCTGCCCTTGCTGAGAAAAGACTTTGTGATAGATGAATACCAGCTGCTGGAAGCAAAGGCGATGGGTGCCGATGTTATCTTACTCATTGCCGCCTGTTTAACGGTGCAGCAGGTGGCCAGCCTGGCAAGGTTTGCCAAAAGCCTTGGCCTTGAAGTGCTGCTGGAGTTGCATGCGGAAGAAGAACTGGGGCATATCTGCACAGAGACCAGCATCATTGGCATCAACAACCGGAACTTAAAAACCTTTGAAGTAGATATCAACCGCAGCCTGAAAATGGCGCAATCGCTACCCAGTGGCAGTATAAAGGTGGCGGAAAGCGGTATTGGTTCTGCAGACACTGTTCAACTGTTTAAAGAAAACGGCTTTAGCGGTTTTCTGATGGGAGAAAATTTCATGAAAGAAGCGGATCCTGGAGAAGCTTTCGCGAGATTTGTAGAAGCACTGAATGCCCGTTCCAGCCTGTCTGACCGCAGGTAGAACCCGAAAGGCCGATACGATTGCTAGCCGGATACGCTTAACCTTAAAATGCTTCTGCATGAGAATCAAAGTATGCGGCATGACACAGATTGAACAGGTGGATAAGCTGGCAGATCTGGGTGTTACGTTTGCGGGTTTTATTTTTTATCCGAAGAGCCCGCGCTATGTGTTCAAACATATGACCACCACCCAGATCAGGAAGGAAAACAATATCAACAAAGTGGGTGTTTTTGTAAATGCAGCGGTAGAAGAAGTATTGCATATGGTAGACGAGTGCAGGCTGCACATGGTGCAATTGCACGGCGATGAAAGTCCCAAGTACTGTGAAAAGATTGCTGATTACGTCTCTGTGGTAAAAGCTTTCAGGTTAAGTGATAACGACAGCGTGCAATGGATGATACGGCCCTTCATGGATGTGTGCGATATGTTTATGTTTGATACAATGGGTGCAGGCTATGGGGGCACGGGTAAGAAGTTCGACTGGAATATCCTGCAGGGACAAACCATTGGTAAACCCTTTTTCCTCAGCGGCGGCATTGAGCCGGGTGATGAAGAAAAGCTGAAGTCGTTTACCGCGGAGCCCGTGGCAAAAGCATTGTTTGCCATTGATATCAACAGTAAATTTGAACTGGCGCCCGGCATCAAGGCAATGGATAAAGTACGCCTGTTTACTGAAAAGCTGAAAGACCAGTAACAGATGTGGATTTTATCACAAAGGCATTAACAAGAGAGAAGAACAGTTCCCGGTCAACGGCATCACTATAAAGCATAAAAACGAGGTATGAATATCAAGGTTTGCGGTATCACACAATTAAAACAGCTGCAGCAGCTGGATGGCATGGACATAGACTTTGCCGGTCTTATTTTTCATAAGGCTTCTCCCCGCTATGTAGGCGATAAATTATCTAAACAGGATTTGCAGAACGCCGACCTGGATCTCAGAAAAGTGGGCGTATTTGTAGATACACCGGTGGAAGATATCTTACAGGCAGCAGAAGACTACGCACTGGATGTAATACAGCTGCATGGCAATGAAACACCTTATGAATGTGAAGAACTCTCCGAACACCTGGAGGTAATAAAAGTCTTTAGCATTGGAGAAACTGATAAAGACATTGATGAGCTGATAGTTGACTATGATGAAGTATGCGATTATTATCTTTTTGATACTTCAGTGAACGGGTTAAAGGGTGGTACGGGTAAGAAGTTCGACTGGAAAAAGCTGAGCAAGAGTAAGATTGAAAAGCCGTTTTTTTTAAGCGGTGGCATTGGACTTGAAGATGCTGCAAAACTGAAACAGATAAAGCACCCGGATTTTTATGGCGTGGATATCAACAGTCATTTTGAAAAAGAACCTGGCATCAAAGACATGGCCAGGGTACTGCAGTTTAAACTGGCCCTGAAATAAATTACAATGCAAATTGAGGTGTACCGGCAGGAATATGCGCAGGCCGTTATTGATCTTATCTTACATATACAACAGCAGGAGTTTGCTGTGCCCGTTACGCTGGCAGACCAGCCTGATCTGCAACAGGTAATTCCTTTTTACTGCAAAGGCAAGGGTAATTTCTGGATAGCAACGGATAATAATGAACTGGTGGGTACCATTGCGCTGATTGATATCGGCAACGGTCAGTCGGCATTGAGAAAAATGTTTGTACGTGCAGATTACCGCGGGAAAGAAAAGGGTTGCGGCCAGTTGTTATTGGATCATGTAGTAGACTGGTGCCAGCAGCAGCATATCCATGAAATTTACCTGGGCACCTTTGAAACACTGCAGGCAGCGCAACGCTTCTACCTTCGCAATGGTTTTGAAAGAATAGAAAAAGAGGCATTGCCCGCCGCCTTCCCGGTAATGCCCGTAGACAATCGCTTTTTTAAATGGACGGATGGGAAACAAGTATAGTGTAAAATTAGTGTAGCACCTTGCGCAAATCACAAGCCGGTACGTCAAATAGGGAATTTCCCGCCGGCTAAAAAAATGAAACAATGATTAACAGAACCATGCCATTGGGGCAATACAAGGGTACTTTTCAGCAGCCGGATATTTTTGGCTACTATGGCAATTTTGGAGGGGCATACATTCCGGAAATGTTGCACCGCAATGTGGAAGAGCTGAAGAGCCAGTACCTGAAAATAATCTATGACCCTGCTTTCCAGGCAGAGTATGCGGCGCTGCTGAAAGATTATGTGGGCCGCCCCACGCCTTTATATTTTGCGCACCGACTCAGCAAAGAGTTCAATACCAATATTTATCTTAAGCGCGAAGATCTTTGTCATACCGGCGCGCATAAGATAAATAATACCATCGGGCAAATACTGCTGGCAGAGCGCCTGGGTAAAAAAAGGATTATTGCAGAAACCGGCGCCGGTCAGCATGGCGTAGCCACCGCCACAGTTTGCGCGCTGAAGGGCGTAGAATGCATTGTGTACATGGGTGAGAAAGATATAGAGCGGCAGGCACCCAATGTAGCGCGCATGAAAATGCTGGGCGCTACCGTAATACCTGCAGTGAGCGGCAGTAAAACATTGAAAGATGCCACCAACGAGGCTATCCGAGATTGGATCAATAACCCGCACGATACGCATTACATCATTGGCAGCGTGGTAGGCCCGCATCCTTATCCAGACATGGTGGCGCGTTTTCAAAGCATCATCAGCCAGGAAATGCGCCAGCAGCTGAAAGCAACTACTGGTAGCGAGTTGCCTCATTATGTGCTGGCATGCGTGGGTGGCGGAAGCAATGCCGCCGGCGCTTTCTATCATTTCCTGGAAGAACCATCGGTACAATTGGTGGCCATAGAAGCAGCAGGCCACGGTATCAACAGCGGCATGAGTGCAGCCACCACGCAGTTGGGTAAGCCTGGGGTATTACATGGCAGTAAAAGCCTTGTAATGCAAACCGCAGACGGACAGGTAACCGAACCGCACAGCATTTCGGCAGGATTGGATTATCCTGGCATCGGCCCGTTGCACGCACATTTGTATGAAACCGGCCGGGCGCGCTTTTTAAGTGCCACCGATGAGGAAGCATTAACCGCCGCCTTTCACTTGGCACAAACTGAAGGCATTATACCCGCGCTGGAATCTGCCCACGCTCTGTCGGTATTGCCGCTGCTGCATGCAAAGCCATCGGATACCGTAGTGGTTTGCTTAAGCGGCAGGGGTGATAAGGATATGGCCACCTATATGAAGGCTATGGAAATGGCAGTACCCGCTGCTGTGTAAATACAGGCAATAACGGTCACCAATACAATCACTGGCAACGAAAACGATAGTATGAACAGGATAGATGCATTGTTTGAACAGAAAAAAGCCAATGTGCTGAACGTGTACTGCACCGCCGGTTACCCGCATATCAATGATACGCTGGAAGTAATGAAGGCATTGCAGGCAAACGGTGCAGACATGATAGAACTGGGTATGCCTTACAGCGATCCGCTGGCAGACGGACCGGTGATACAACAAAGCAGCAGTATTGCGCTGGCCAATGGTATGACCATTGAAAAATTGTTTGCACAGCTGCAGGGCTTTCGGCAGCAGGTATACCTGCCCGTTATACTCATGGGATATATGAACCCGGTGTTGCAATATGGTTTTGAAAAGTTCTGCCAGCATGCCGCCGCGCTGCCCATAGACGGCCTTATTCTGCCAGATCTGCCCGAACACGAATTTGAAACCATGTACGGCCCAATTATGCAACGCTACGGCCTCAACTTTATATTTTTAGTGACACCGGAGACCACAGAGGAAAGAATAAAAAAGCTCGACCAGTTAAGCACCGGCTTTTTATACGCCGTATCTTCTTCTTCTACCACCGGCAGTGATAAAAATATGACCGATGTAAATGCCTACCTACGGCGTTTGAAAGGCTACCAACTTAAGAATCCTGTACTGGTGGGCTTTGGTATTAAAGACAAAGAAAGCTTTAACGCTGCCTGCCAACACGCCAATGGGGCCATCATTGGCAGCGCTTATATAAAGGCCTTGGAAAATACCAGTGATATCAACGCCACGACGGCCAAATTTATCAACGCCATCATTTCATAAGGCGCAATATTTAACACATATGGATCTCGCCATAATAAAATACAATGCAGGTAATATTCAATCCGTGCTGTATGCATTGGAGAGAATTGGCCTGCAGGCTACGGTTACAGATGATGTAGAGCAAATACAAAAGGCCGACAAAGTTATTTTTCCCGGGGTGGGTGAGGCCAGCACCGCCATGGCTTATTTAAGGGAGCGAAAACTTGATCAGTTGATCATATCCCTTAAGCAACCCGTGCTGGGCATTTGCCTGGGTATGCAACTTATGTGCAAACACTCCGAAGAAAATAATACTGATTGCCTCGGCATCTTTGATGAAGATGTGCGTTATTTTGGTCATCTCCCCGCTACCGGTAAAAGTAATTTTAAAATTCCGCAAATAGGCTGGAACGATATTTACGCACTATCAACGCCTTTGTTTAATACCCTGCCCCAGCATAGCTATTGCTATTTTGTGCATGGGTATTATGCAGCATTGGGAGAACATACCATTGCCACCGCTGATTACATTATTCCGTACAGCGCCGGTTTGCACAAAGGCAATTTTTACGGCGTGCAGTTTCACCCCGAGAAAAGTGCGGCTGCCGGTGAACAAATACTCAAAAACTTTTTAAACGAAGTATAGCGCAACCGCTTCAATTTGTATGAGCAAACAGAAAGATGATTTAGCCGAGGCAAAACATGCTGCAAAGCGTACGCAGGGAAGAATGGAAATTATACCTGCCATTGACCTGATTGATGGCAAGTGCGTACGCCTGACGCAGGGCGACTACCAGCAAAAAAAAGTATACAATGAACACCCGCTGGAAGTAGCCAAACAATTTGAAGACGCCGGCCTTCGGCGCCTGCACCTGGTAGATCTTGACGGCGCCAAAGCCGGGGCGGTAAAGAACTGGAAAGTGCTGGAAGCCATTGCGGGCAAAACAAACCTGCTGATAGATTTTGGCGGCGGTATAAAGACAATGGAAGATGCAACCATTGTTTTTAATTCAGGCGCGGCACTGGCCACCGTTGGCAGCCTGGCAGTAAAGAATGAAAAAGAATTTGTAGGTTGGCTGCAGCATTTTGGTGCGCAAAAATTTCTGCTGGGGGCCGATGTAAAAGACGAAAAAATTGCTGTTGGCGGCTGGCTTGAAACCACGGATATCTGGGTCTATGATTTTATCCGCAATTACAGAGCACAGGGAGTACATCAGATCTTTTGCACGGATATCAGCAAAGACGGTAAACTGGAAGGGCCTGCCACCGGCCTGTATAAAAACATCGTGAGTGAATTTCCCAGCCTTCATTTTATTGCCAGCGGAGGTGTAAGCAATATGCAGGACCTGGAAGCGCTGCAGGAAGCCGGCTGCAAAGGCGCTATTGTTGGCAAAGCCATTTATGAAGGACGCGTAACTTTAAAAGATATTGCACAATTCTAAAGCCAAAGCAATGTAGGTTACTAACGTTAACGAATATGCGCTAAAACGGATTGATTGAACAGGTAATGCTCTGACCCAAACTCAACAGCTGCCCTAATAAACAAAAGCATGCTAACAAAAAGAATTATACCCTGCCTGGATATACGTGACGGACGCACGGTTAAAGGCATCAACTTTGAAAATATACGTGATGCAGGAGACCCTGTAGAGCTGGGCGCATTGTACGCACAACAGGGCGCGGACGAACTGGTCTTCTTAGACATTACCGCCACCGTAGAAAAAAGAAAAACGCTCAGCGCGCTTGTCAACCGCATTGCGCATCATATCAATATACCTTTTACAGTAGGCGGCGGCATCAGCAGTGTAGCAGATGTAAGCCTTTTGCTGCAGAATGGTGCCGATAAAATATCTGTGAACAGTGCTGCTTTTAAAAGACCGGCCTTAATTGAAGAATTGGCCAAAGAATTCGGCAGCCAGTGCGTGGTGCTGGCCATTGATACCAAGCAGGAAGAAGATGGAGAATGGTATGTGTACCTGAATGGCGGCAGGCTTAAAACAGATACAAAATGTGCGCACTGGGCCAAAACCGCCGTGGACGCCGGCGCCGGCGAATTGCTGGTAACGTCTATGAACCACGACGGTACCAAGCAGGGCTTTGCGCTGGATATTACGCGCCAGTTGTCTGAGGCACTGCCCGTGCCCGTTATTGCCAGCGGTGGCGGGGGTACCATGGAACATTTTAAAACCATCTTCCAGGAAGGGCGCGCAGACGCTGCCCTGGCGGCTAGCATTTTTCACTTTAAAGAAATAGCAATTCCGGAATTAAAAGGATATTTGCAGCAGCAACAAATTGCCGTCAGGCTTTGAACGGTGTGTAGCAGCTTCACCTAGGAAAATACGGTATGAAAATCGATTTTAAAAAATACGCAGACGGCCTTGTACCCGCAATCATACAAGATTATCAAACAAATAAAGTCCTGATGCTTGGCTTCATGGATGAAGCAGCGCTTGCCAAAACCATGGCAGAGGGAAAGGTTACTTTTTATAGTCGCAGCAAAAAACGTCTCTGGACAAAAGGAGAGGAGAGCGGTCACTTCCTACTCGTAAAACAGGTGCTGAGCGATTGCGACGATGATACATTGCTCATTAAAGCCGAACCCCTGGGGCCCACGTGCCATACCGGTGCAGATACCTGCTGGAGCGAACGCAACCATAGCGACAATTTTTTGTTCTACCTGGAAGACATCATCCGCCTGCGTAAAAGCAGTGGCGACGATACATCTTATGTGCGCAAATTGTTCAGCAAAGGCATCAATAAGATAGCTCAAAAAGTGGGGGAGGAAGCCGTAGAAATGGTTATTGAGGCAAAAGACAACAACAAAGAGCTTTTCCTGGAAGAATCGGCAGATTTGCTGTTTCACTATTTGCTTTTGCTTAACGCCAAAGGACATAATTTGCAGGACGTAATCAGCGTTCTAACAAAAAGACATTCTAAGTGATATGAAGCTAGTTTTATTTATATTCTGTTGCCTGCCCGCCGCCTTGCTGGCCCAGAAACAGTTGCAGATCAACGGAAAAATAAGCGGGCTGAAGGAAAAGTCGCTGGTCTTTCTTACCGATGCCAATAACACAAAAGACACCATTGCAAAAGCCTTTGTACAAAAAGGAGCTTTTGAGCTAAAGGGCAGCCTGAGAGAACCATTGCTCGTAAGTCTCTTTTTTGACGAATCAAAAAAACGCACCATCCTCTTTTTAGACAATAACAAAGTTACACTAACCGGAGATGTGAATGATATGCAGAAGCTGCAGGTAACGGGTTCACCGGTACAGGAAGATTTCATGGCCTTTCAAAAAGTGTTTAATCCCCTGTTTGATAAATACGGCAATGTTACGCAACGCATGAAAGCAGAAGGCGCTACGGATACGCTGCAGGCCGCTGCCGCCAAAACCTATACCGCCATACAGGAACAAGTAGAAATTTTTGTTCAGCAAAATGCCGCCTCGCCGGTAAGCTCTTTCCTGCTGATCATTACCGCGCAATTGTCTGATGATGTGAATATGCTTGAAAAGAGATACAATACACTTGCCCCGGTGGCGCAAACCAATTACTATGGTAAGTTTCTGCGCAAGATGATTGATGATACAAAAATTGGTGCGGTTGGCTCAGATGCAATTGAATTTACACAGGCAGATGTGGATGGTAAACCCGTATCCCTGTCATCTTTCAAAGGTAAATACGTGCTCGTAGATTTCTGGGCCAGCTGGTGTGGCCCCTGCCGTATGGAAAATCCTAACGTGGTAAATACCTACCAGCAGTTTAAAGAAAAGAATTTCACGGTGCTGGGCGTATCGCTGGATAAAACAAAAGACGCATGGGTAAAGGCTATTAACGACGATAAACTTGCCTGGACGCATGTGAGTGATCTCAAATTCTGGAGCAATGAAGCCGCACAGAAATACCATATAGAATCCATACCGCAGAACTTTTTGATAGACCCCAACGGAAAGATAATTGCAAAGAATCTTCGGGGCCCTGCTTTGAAAGCCAAGCTTTGCGAATTGCTGGGCTGTAATTAAATCAGTAGCCGGCCTTCTGCAACCATCATCTGATCCCTTTAAATAGTAAAGCCGTACCATGAAGGGGTACGGCTTTTCATTGCATCAAATGCGTCTATCGGTGGTTTATCATTAAAGGTTTGTTTTCTTTTGAAA
>DATJGC010000015.1:0-3324 GCA_035495345.1 Chitinophagaceae bacterium
ATCAACAGCAGCCAATATGAAAAAGTATTCTAACAGGCGTTCCTTCATCCGGCAATCTGCGCAGACAGCCGCCTCGCTGGCCTTTCTGCCCATGCTGCCCGCGGTAAGTTCTTCCATTGTTTTGCCCGCCACCCAATACAATAAAGATGAACGGATATATACCGGTCCGCCGCGGTTGCGCTTCTCCGTTATAGGCATCAACCATGGGCATATCAATGCGCAGGTAGAGGCCGTTATCAGGGGCGGTGGTGAATTTGTTTCTTTTTATGCAAAAGAGCCCGAGCTGGCAGCACCCTTTGCAAAAAAATATCCGCAGGCCAAACAGGCCGCCAGCGAAAATGAAATTCTGGAAGACAAAAGCATACAGCTGGTACTCAGCGCTATCATTCCTGATGAGCGCGCACCCCTGGGTATACGCGTAATGAAACATGGTAAAGATTATATGTCTGACAAACCTGGCATTACCACGCTGGAGCAACTGGCAGAAGTAAGAAAGGTGCAGAAGGAAACCAACCGCATTTATTCTATTATGTACAGTGAGCGGTTTGAAAACCGCGCCACCGAGAAGGCGGGAGAGCTGGCAAAAGCCGGCGCTATCGGAAAAGTGATTCAAACCATTGGGCTGGGTGCGCACCGCATGAGCACGCCTACAAGACCCGCATGGTTCTTTGATAAAAAACGTTTTGGCGGCATCATCACAGATATCGGTTCTCACCAGTTTGATCAATACCTGTTTTTTACCGGGTCTACTACGGCACATGTGGTAGCATCACAGATAGGCAATGTCAACCATCCGCAATACCCCCTGTTTGAAGATTTTGGCGATGTTATGCTCAGCGGCAATGGCGGTGCAGGTTACCTGCGGGTTGACTGGTTTACCCCTGACGGATTAAATACCTGGGGCGATGGAAGGCTGACCGTTCTGGGTACAGAAGGCTATATGGAGATTCGCAAGAATGTAGATATTGCAGGCAGACCCGGCGGCAATCATTTGTTTCTTGTAAATAACAAGGAAACGGTGTACATAGACTGCAGCCAGCAACCACTTCCCTACGGAACGCGGCTGGTAGATGATGTGCTTAACAGAACTGCCACTGCCATGACGCAGGAACATTGTTTTCTTGCCACCGAGCTGGCGCTGAAAGCACAAAAGAATGCCACCAGGGTATAAAAATTAGTAGCATTCCATTTCTATAAAGCAAGGGCTGAAAAGAATAAGAGCTTTCAATATAAAAAATTGAAAGCTCTTGTTCATTGGTGTCCGGGAAACATTTTTTACTTTTCTACCAGACGCTTTGTAGAAGCGACTCCGGTACTAGTTCGCCGAGCAAGGGGCTTACGAAGGCTATTCAGACACCAACGCCCGCAAAAGCCGCCTTCGTTTTACGTGAGCTTTGTACTACAGCTCAACCATGCAATAGCTGAAAAGCTTACTACAGCTCAGTTATAGCATAAAAGTAAAACACAGCGGCGTTGTGGGTGAGAAGCCCGGCCGGCTTTGAGGCCGATCAATTAAAGGATTAACCGGACAACCGTGGCTCTTTTTTTTATAATCCTGATTTCATGGGTTCTTTTGCAGGTACCAGCTTACTGGGTACCTTGCCTTTCACCTGGATCTTAACCATCGTTGCAATGCTGTCTGGCATGGTTGCTGGCAGCTGCAGCAGTACACCCTCCGCGGTTTTACTTGTTTTTATCTTTGCATTGTTTTGCAACAACGTGGCCGAGCTGATGGTATTTTTTAAGCCCGGTATCAGCAGCTGGCCATTGGCTGGCCAGTCGAACACGGCAATGTACAGCGTTGTATTGGCGCCATTTACTTTTTGTGTGCACCTGCCCCAGGGAAAGAGTCCAAACGGACTGGCCGTGGTACCGTAAATGGATTCGCCATTTTTTTTCATCCACACGCCCATCTGTTGCAACAGATCAATGCTTTGCTGCGGAAATTGTCCATCCGCTTTTGGTCCTACGTTTAAAAGATAATTACCGCCCTTGGAGGCAATATCAATAAGGTTGCGGACCAGCGTGGTAGCAGTTTTCCAGTTGTTCGCATAACTTTTATACCCCCAGGTTTCATTCATGGTCATACAGGTTTCCCAGTCTTTGCCATCCAGTTCATTCATACCCGGAATACGTTGCTCGGGCGTTTTATAATCTCCCGGGTAGTTGGGTCTTTTTAACCGGTCGTTGGTCAGAATCTGTGGTTGTGTTTTTAATACGGCATCCAGCTTGGCAGCATATTCATCCGTCATGCCTGTAGGCGTATCCCACCAGATGATGGCAACGTCTCCGTAATTGCTTAGTAATTCTTTTACCTGCGGTACTGCCACTTCATCAATGTACTGGCCCATTGTTTTAGTGGTTTGTGCAGGATCCCAATGGCCCTCATGTTCCTTTGTATAGGCGTCTATCAATGAAGAGTCTGGGTTGGCCCAACCTTCTCTTGCGGGTTTGCGTGCTACGGCACCACCGGGGTTGGTCCAGTCCTGCGCCTGTGAATAATAAAATCCCAGTTTGATGCCGTATTTGCGGCAGGCATCTGCCAAAGGCTTCAACACATCTTTTTTATACGGCGTGGCGGCCACAATATTCCAGTCGCTGGCCTTAGAATCAAACATTGCAAAACCATCATGGTGCTTGGCGGTGATCACAATGTACTTCATGCCGGCATCTTTGGCGGCCTTCACCCAGGCTTCAGGGTCGTACAACACCGGGTTAAAGGATTCCGCAAAACGTTTGTACTCTTGTACAGGAATTTTTCCGCGGTTCATAATCCATTCGCCAATATGATCAATTTTATGCCCCCTGAATTCACCGGCGGGCACGGCGTACACGCCCCAGTGTATAAACATACCGAAACGAGCATCTCGCCACCATTGCATGCGTTGATTAAAAGCGGCACTGTCTTGTGCCAATGCGGCCATGCAATAGCAACAGCCGATAAAGAAGGAAAGCAATTGTTTTTTCATGTGGCGTATTTTTTTTTGATGAATGGGATAAAATTGCGTCAGCAGGAGGTATTGATGGTTAGTTATCCAGCCAAATCAATGGTTGCCTTACGGGCAGGTTCCTGATTACTTCAGCGTTGCCAGGTGCATGCGGTAGTTGCTTCCAGGTTGCCAGCCACTGCTGGTTAGTAAAAGCACGTGCGCCAAACAGCAGTGCGGGTGGGGCTACCGGCCATTCCTCCCAATACATAACATCTTTGGCAAAGGGCCATGTAGTTTTATTGGCAATGTAAGGGTAGAGGAAGTCGATGCCTTTTTTTATCGACTGACCGCCGGTGGTTTCATAGTTCCAGAGATCATTGTTTTTATCAGACAA
>DATJGC010000016.1:0-2741 GCA_035495345.1 Chitinophagaceae bacterium
GGTGGTGTGGTACTTTTATTCATAGATAATTTCTTTAAAAACCCGGTGGTTTTTGATGATAACCAGGTAAGCTATAAGCAATCCTTTATCATTGGCGCCTTCCAGGTGTTGTCTATTGTTTTTCCGGGGCTCAGTCGTAGCGCCGCTACCATCATCGGGGGTTTAAGCCAGCGGCTCGACAGGCATACTGCTGCGGCATTTTCTTTTTTCCTTGCCGTACCCACCATGCTGGCGGCTTCCGTAAAATCTTTGTATGATGTACACAAGCATAACCCGGAGGTTTTTGCGGCCAATAATATGCAAACCCTGTTAATTGGTAGCGTGGTAGCCTTTATTGTGGCTCTTATCGCCATCAAATTTTTTATTGGCTACCTGCAGAAACATGGTTTTAAGTTGTTTGGTTACTACCGTATTATTGTGGGCATTGTTGTACTGGTGCTCATTTACAATGGCACCATTCATTAGCAGCCGCCACTGAGGTATTTTTTTTGGTTCGATGCGTTGGCGATGCAGGTTCTCCTACATTTGCCTATTACTACCAGCTACGTCACAAACATTGGTTATGCAGACTGCGTCAAAAAAAGTCATCAACGGATGGGCAATGTTCGACTGGGCCAACTCCGTATACAACCTTGTTATCACCACCACATTTTTTCCGGCTTATTACGCATACGTTACCTCTCAGCAGTTCTTTCCGCATGGCATTCAGTTCATGGGCAGAACCTATGTAAACACAGAGCTGAAAGATTATGTAATGGCCGCGGGCTTCCTGGTGATTGCGTTTCTCTCACCTATTCTTTCTTCCATTGCAGATTACAAAGGCAATAAGAAGAACTTCATGCGCTTCTTTTGTTATCTGGGCGCGGCCTGCTGCTCCCTGCTGTTCTTTTTTGATCAGCAGCATGTGTACCTGGGCTTGTTTTGCCTCATGTTTGCCGGTATTGGTTTTTACGGAAGCCAGGTATTTTACAATTCTTACCTGCCCGAAATAGCGGCGCAGCAGGATATGGACCGTGTGAGCGCAAAAGGCTACTCCTTTGGGTATATTGGCAGCGTACTGATGCAGATGATTGGTTTTGCGCTGGTAGTCACTATGTCTGGCACACTCCCCTTAAAAATTACGTTTTTGCTGGTAGGGCTTTGGTGGGTAGGCTTTGCGCAGATAACCTTTGCGGTTTTGCCCATTAGTTCAATTCAGGAACGCAATGCAAAAACCCATGTACTTGCCAATGGATTTGTGGAGCTAAAGAAGGTTTGGGATCAGCTCATACACCTGCCGGTATTAAAGAGATTCCTGGCCGCTTTCTTTTTCTATAGTATGGGTGTGCAAACTGTTATGCTGGTAGCCATAGATTTTGGCATTAAAGAACTGCACCTGGCAGATACAAAGCTCATCATAACCGCCGTAATCATACAGCTGGTGGCCATTGCCGGCGCCATTGGCATGTCTAAACTGTCTAACCGCATTGGTAATATACGGGTACTGATTTTAACGGTACTCTTGTGGATCTGTATTTGCGTGGCCGGCTATTTTATGCAAACAGAAATGGAGTTTTATATACTGGCGTCACTGGTAGGTTTGGTAATGGGCGGCATTCAATCCATGAGCCGTTCGTCTTATTCTAAGTTTATGCCTGATACCAGGGACACCGCTTCCTTCTTCAGCTTTTATGATGTAACCGAAAAACTGGCCATTGTAATTGGACTGATCAGCTTTGGCTTTATTGAGGGCATCACCCATTCTATGAGAAGTTCACTGCTGGCACTGATGGTCTTCTTTGCCATTGGACTTTGCTTCCTGTTACTGACGGCACAAAAAATAAAGAAAACCGTTTAACTATGCAGCTATTCACTATTGATACCGGTTTCTTTAAGCTAGATGGCGGCGCCATGTACGGCGTTGTACCCAAGTCTATCTGGAACAGCTTAAACCCCGCAGACGAAAACAATCTTTGTACCTGGGCACTCCGTTGTTTGCTGGTGCAGGAAGGTGATAAGCTGATATTGATTGATACCGGCAACGGCGATAAACAGGGCGAAAAATTCTTTCGCCATTATTACTTGCAGGATACCGTTGCGCTGGATGCGGCCCTGGCAAAGCATGGCTTTACAACAGATGATGTTACGGATGTAATACTTACCCACCTTCATTTTGATCATTGCGGCGGCGCCGTTGTAAAGAAAGGTGAACAGTTGGTACCCGCTTTTAAAAATGCGCGGTACTGGAGCAATGAACGACACTGGAAGTGGGCAACCGCACCCAATGAACGTGAAAAAGCTTCCTTCCTCAAAGAAAACATCCTGCCCATACAGGAAAGCGGTCAGCTGCATTTTGTACCGGTACCCCCCGGTGAATCAGTGATGACGCCCTTTGCCTCCGGTATTATTGAAGCGCTATCATTTCTACTGGTAAGCGGGCACACAGAGGCGATGTTGATTCCCGTTATCCGCTATGGTGATAAAACAATTGTGTACATGGCAGATCTTCTCCCTTCGGTAGGCCACCTGCCCCTGCCCTATGTAATGGCGTATGATATGTTTCCGCTCACTACCCTTTCTGAAAAGAAATTATTTTTAACGCAGGCGCTGGAGAAAGACTGGATTCTTTTCTTTGAACACGATCCAAAAAATGAATGCTGCAACCTGCAGATGACGCCCAAAGGTATCCGCCATAAAGACCTGTTCAGGCTGGCCGACCTGCAATAAAAATGAATGATTGATGGCAGGGTGCTGGATGCACC
>DATJGC010000017.1:0-5429 GCA_035495345.1 Chitinophagaceae bacterium
CTACAATAACAACCATCGCGTTGCATTGTATACAATATTTTGTTTGTTACTATCCTTGCACTGTGCTGGCTAGAGCAGCAGGCTGGGTTAGAAACGAATTACCGGGCAACGGGTAGAATTGCTAAAGCTATCGCTGCTGCCGAGGCGGATACCCAGCTTTATACCAAAAGTATAATAGGCATCCTTGTTCTGTGAAGTACCTCTTTTATCACCGGCCTGTCCGTAACCGGGTGCACCACCTGCGCCATTGTTACTTTTATCAGCAAGACGTTTTGCAACGGCTGCCTGTGCAGGGGTAAGGTTGGCATCATAAAATGCACTACCTACATAAGTGGTACTTACATCATCTACATAGTCTGTAAATGTTTTGCGGTAAATAACTTCCAGGCCAAGGCTGATATTATCAGTTGCCCAGTATTTTACACCCACACCCAGTGGGATATTGGGTTGCCAGAGAGAATAATTTTTACGGTCTGGGTAAGCAGCAGAACCCTGTCCTTCCAAATGAAGCGGTTGCAAAGCTACCCACTGACCAGTGGCCTGGTCTAATCCCTGCGGGTTAAAATGAAATACACCAATACCGGCAACGCCGTAAGGGCGCAGTTTATGATAGAGGTCAGAAGGATCATCTTCTAAAAACACCGTAGGGTACAATTCACCTACCAGTATGGCTTCAAAGAATTTAGACTGAAAGTTCAATCCGCGTGCGTAACGCGCTTCTTCCAGACCACCCTTGCCTTTAATTACTTTGTCGTCACCTTCCAGCTTACCTACGTTTACCGCCAGGCGAACACCCACAAAATCTTTTGGGTAATAGCTGAAATGCGCACCTACTGATAATTTAGTAAGGTTGAAGTTGTTGTCTTTAAGAAAGGTTTGGCCTTTACCGAGATGACCGCCAAGGTCACCCAGGAAGTTAGAAGGCCCGATGGTGATACCAATTTCGCTGAAGGCGCCACCATCGTTGTATTGTGCAGTTGCCTGCGATGGCAAGAAAATGGAGAGTAGGATAATGACACACGTTCCCCATAGAAAGTGTAAAAACTTTTTCATGAATACCAGATTTTAGTTTTCGAATAGTTATTTGGATTTGGGTACCAAAAAAACAATACCCCTTACGGGATAAGAAACGATGAAACTAAAATTGTGGTGTGTCGGCGGTAAAAAAAAATTAGGAATAAAGTAATTATACCTGTATGCAGTGTTGTTTTTTTACGATAACAACATATGTATATGGTCTATTCCATCTTCTGGATAGATTCCACCCGTGGGAACAAATCCCAATGAGCGATAAAAGGCTTCTAAATAGAGTTGTGCACCAATCTTGATAGTTCGTTGCCCAAATAATTTACGGCATTCTACTATAGAAGATTGCATCAGCGTTCTGCCAATGCCACTACCCCTCACCGTTATAGCCGTTACCACGCGGCCGATACTGGGTTCTTCATAAGCAACACCGGGTGGCACCAGTCTTGTATACGCCACCAGTGCATCGTCTTTCCAACCCATGAAATGAAATGAAGCCTGGTCTTTATCATCTGCATCAAGAAAAACACAATTTTGTTCTACCACAAAGATGGCGCTGCGCAATTGCAGTATGGTATACAACTCTCGCGGCGTTAACTGATCAAAAGGTTTGCAGGTAAATTGTACCATGGTAAGGGATTAATTAATAGCGTATGTATATATACGTTAGTCTTTGTAATAAGGCACCTGTAATGTCATCTCGTAATCGATGGGCCGGTTATGGCTCACCGCGGGCGACCATGCCGGCATGCCTGCAACTATCTGTGCAATCACTTTATGCAGGCTGGCATTTCCCTCATCCAGGAAACGAAGGCCAGTCACCTTGCCTTCCTTTGTTACTGTAAAATTTAGTATTGCCTCGCCCTCGTCTACCCCGCGCCGCTTCTCTTTGTGCAATTCGGCTTCAATATAATCAAGCGCGGTAAAAAAAGGATGCACCATTACTGGTAGCTTTAGTATGCTGCAGGCACTGCCTGTGTTGCGACCGGTAGAATCAAAGCAGGCAAGCTCGGTTACCAGGCCGTTAACATAGGTTTCCTGGCTGCTGATGCTGCCATTCTCACGGTACCAGGTGCAAAGGCCAGACAGCGTATCATTGTGGTATTGCACCTCAGATTCTTTTTGGCCGTTGGGATACCAGTTGATGCCCCTGCCCTCCAGCCGTGACTCCGGCGCAAAATCATCCAGCACACGTTGCAGTTTCTTTGCAGGCGAATACTGGTGTACAGGCGTGCCTTCCGCGGCGGCATCGTAAAAAAAGCTATGCTCATTCATTGGCTGGCCATTGCTGTACCAGGATTTCCAGACACCCGTAAGATGATTCTTAACAATCATTCCCTCATTCTTCAACTGCCCGTTGGGGTACCATGATTGCCATTGCCCATCGGGCAGGTTATCTTTAAAAAAACCTTTCTGCGCCATTACCCGCTGGGGATGAAACAAAATAAACAGCCCGTCCTTGACGGAAAGGTCAGCGTCTTTATAGTACAACTTTAATAAAGTACTGGTATCAGGGTAAACAGCGTACAGCAACCAGTGGTCATCGCTTTTTACAGCCATGGCAGCATACACGGCATTCCTCTTATTGGTGAAGCGGAAGGCTTCATCCAGGTATTTGCGTACACTGTCTTGTTGCGACAAACATTGCAGGCCCATACAGCCCAACAATAATAACAGCAACGGTTTCTTCATTGACTGAAATTACTGCATTGCCGCAATAATGCATATTCATCAATCACCGGCAGGTCTTGTATATAGCAAGAGAGCATCCCAACATTGGAATGCTCTCTTGTAATGCGTTGACTATAAAACGATGAACGAACGGCTTACTTGGCCAGTGCGTTCACTTTTTTTGTAAGCTTTCTTTTCAGGTTGGCTGCCTTGTTCTTGTGGATGATGCCCTTCTTAGCCAATTTATCAATCATGGAAGCTACCTTTGGCAATGCTTCTCCGGCAGCCTTGTTTTCAGTTACTTCTTTGAGATCACGGATAGCATTACGGGTTGTTTTACCGTAGTACTTATTCCTATCGCGGCGCTTGCTTGCCTGACGCACATCTTTCTGGGTAGCTTTATGATTAGCCATGTGTTCTTGAAATTTTGGACGGCAAAGGTAGGGAAATACCATCAGAAATTGCAAACACCGCAAGGATTTTTTGCAAAGCGGTTGCTTTAATCCCTTCCGGGAGCCTCCTGCCCCATCCCGGGTTCGCCATCCGGGCTGCCGGCGCAAGGTACTGTAACGCCTTCGCCCTAAAAAATAAGCGCCACGGGTTGTAAGACCAATTAAGGTTCAGTATTTTAACCGATATTTGTAACCCATAAAAAGTATGCTTTCAATGAAGGATTTTTCATACATCACCAACTCCCACCCGCAGTTTATAGAAGGTTTGTACCAGGATTATTCTAAAGACCCTTCCAGTGTTGACCCGGAACTAAAAAAATTTTTTGAGGGGTTCGACTTTGCCATTGGTACCGGCAAAAACGGCAGCAATGGCAGCAGCAATGGCAATGGCAGCGCCACCGCCACAGCACCCGCCGGCCAGCCCGTGGCAGGCAGTGCAACGGGTGGGTCAGACTGGATGCATGAAATTCGAGCTTACCGCATGATACTGGGCTACCGTAACAAGGGGCATCTGCTGGCCAAAACCAATCCCATACGCCCCCGTAAAGACAGGGGTGCCAATATAGAACTGGCTTTTTACGGTTTTTCCGAAGCAGACCTCGATAAAGAATTTCAGGCCGGCAAAATGATAGGCCTTGGTACCACCACGCTCAGAAATATCTATGACCATCTTACAAAATGCTATGCCTCTCACGTGGGCATTGAATTTAAATACATCAGCGACCAGAAAAAAGTAGACTGGCTTACCAACGAAATTGAAAAGAAATTTCTTGACCCCCTGCCTTTGAACAAAAAGAAACGCATACTGGAAAAACTGAACCAGGGCGTTATGTTTGAGAAATTCCTGCACACCAAATATGTTGGCCAGAAGCGCTTCTCGCTTGAAGGCGGAGAAACCACCATTGCCGGCCTGGATGCCATTATCAATACCGCTGCAGAAAATGATGTGCAGGAAGTGGTCATAGGCATGGCCCACCGCGGCAGGCTTAATATACTGGCCAATATCATGGGCAAGACCTATGAACAGATTTTCAGCGAGTTTGAAGGCACCGCCAAGCTTGACCAGACCATGGGTAGCGGAGATGTAAAATACCATATGGGTTACGGTAGTGAATTAACCACGCCTGAAGGCAAGACCATTCACCTTAAATTAATGCCCAACCCCTCTCACCTGGAAGCAGTAGACCCGGTGGTGGTTGGCTTTGCCCGCGCCAAGTCTGATGTTCTGTATAAAAGCGACTACGATAAAATTTTACCCATACTGATTCATGGAGACGCCTCCGTAGCCGGCCAGGGCATTGTGTATGAAGTATTGCAGATGTGCAACCTGGATGGCTATTTAACCGGTGGCACCATCCATTTTGTTATCAATAACCAGATTGGTTTTACCACAGATTTTGAGGATGCGCGCAGCTCTGATTACTGTACCTCACTCGCCGCGGCCGTTCACGCACCGGTATTACATGTAAACGGAGATGATGCGGAAGCCGTAGTAAAATGCGTGGAAATGGCCACGCGCTACCGCCAGGAATTTAATGCGGATGTATTTATTGATATGGTTTGCTATAGGCGCCACGGCCATAATGAAGGCGATGATCCAAAGTTTACACAACCGCATCTGTATGCACTTATAGACAAGCATCCCAACCCCCGCGAAGTATATACCAACTACCTGCTTGAAAACGGTGAGGCCGATGCAAAGGACCTGGCAAAGGAAATGGAAAAGAAATTCTGGGGTGATCTGCAGGAGCGACTGGATGAAGTAAAACAGAACCCGCTGCCCTACACTTATCAGCAACCGGAACTGGTTTGGAAAAGTATGCGTCGGGCTACCTGGGAAGATTTTGAACAATCGCCCGTTACGGCGATCAGTGAAGGAGATTTTAAAAAGATCTTTGAATCATTGATGAAATGGCCCGAAGATTTTAAGCCACTAAAGAAAGTAGAAAAGATCATCCAGGATAAGATAAAATTATTCAATGAAGAGGGTAAGATAGACTGGGCCACTGGTGAACTGATGGCCTATGGAAGCCTGCTGCTGGAAGGACACGATGTACGCCTCAGCGGACAGGATGTGCAACGAGGCACCTTTTCTCACCGCCACGCGGTATTGCAGGATGAAGTCACCAATAAAGAATACAGCAGGCTGAGCAGGCTGGACGGTGCCAATGGCGTATTCCGGATATATAACTCGCTGCTGAGTGAATATGGCGTGCTGGGTTTTGAATACGGTTATGCCATGGCCAACCCCAATGCCCTGGTATTATGGGAGGCGCAGTT
>DATJGC010000018.1:0-4579 GCA_035495345.1 Chitinophagaceae bacterium
GCATTACGACGCCATGGGCATTACTTTGCCGTTTACAAAACAGGCGGCAGACTCCATCCGGTCAAAAGCATCGCGCAGCACACTCACTGCACTCCGCGCCGCGCACGCACATCCGCAAAAAGAAAAACCCATTCCTGCGCCGAGCAGCACCGGTTATATTGCAGGTGCCGGTACTACTACGGGTATGTCAATGAAGCCTCCGCAGGATGCCATCATGCTGAGCCCCGGCCAGCCCCTGCAGCAGGCGCTCGACCAGGCGGCAGCCGGCAGCAAGTGGGTGGTACTTGCAGCAGGAGTGTACACCCTGCCGCATACATTGCGCCTTCCTTCCGGTATAACGGTGATGGGTAGTGGAATATCTACCGTGTTGTTCCTGGACCCCGTTTCAGGAGAGCGGGAAGCCATCATCAATGCGGCAGATGATATGCATGATATCACGCTCGCCAATTTTGTCATTGAAGCCAGCCCACGTACAGACCCGGGTACCGACCCCAATGGCAGCCGCTCTTACCGCGGTGGTTATAACCGCGCGGGCATTCTTTTCAGGTGCGCCGAAGGCAACAGCATGAAGAGGATTCAGCTCACGCACCTCACGATACGAAACGCCACCTATTCCGGCGTATCCATCAGCGGTGCCAATGACATTGTTATAGAGCGATGCGATTTTTCAGAAAACGGTGCCAACGTGCCACCCGGTCCCGGACTGTTGCATAATTTATTATTGTCTCATTGCAACGCTGTGAAGGTAAACGGAAGCAGGCTGGTAACCTCACCCACCGGTGGCGGCATTGCGGCCGACTATTGCAGCAAGCTTAGCATCAATGATTGTGAGATTGCCAGAAACGGGGGCAATGGCATTTTGCTGGCAGAAAGCAACGATATTACCATCAGCAATAATTTGCTGGAGGCAAATGATAACAGCGCCATTCTTGCTGAATTTTTATTCAATGGCAATAGCAATATAACTGTTACCAATAACCGGATACAGTATAATAACGGGATTGGACTTGAATCTTATGGTACCAGGCAGGTGATGAGCAGCAATAACCGCTACGAAGGAAACCGGCTGGTGCAGGAAAAAATCCTGGCCACGAAGCAGGTATTGATGAAGCCCTGATGACCAGTAATATTGTTCTGCAAAATTAGCCCAGGTTAACGCCAACGCGCAAGGCTTTCAGCCCCGCAACACCCTGCAATTCTTCAAGCTCCAGGTGTTCAAGATCGTCTTTTAATACCTGTTTTTGTTGCAGCTGCCGTATATAACCTGCATATTCTTCAGCATCCTTTTCATTAAAATACACAATGGCTATTTTGCCCGGCTGCGTCAGTCGCTCTGTAGAATTAAAGAGGCATACTTTATCTATGCGCTTCTTTATAATATGGTACCTGATATTATAGGCGCCTTCAACATCAAAACGGCGCTCATCATTGCGGAAGCTGATGTCAATGGTGCGTGCGTTTACAAATATCAGCTGGGTGGTATGCAGGGGATATTCAAGCTGCGGCGATAATGAATGCGTAAGCTTTGCAATGGTGGCCATAGATTCTACCTGCCACAAGCGCAGCTTCTCCACATCACGCATAGAGAAAGGAATCTTGGGCGCAATGGACTGGCCAATATAAATATCATACTCTACACCGTCTGTCCTGAATTTTTCAAAATAACAGGGATAGTACCGTTGCAGGTCATCTTTAAATACATCAAAATACTTGCCTACACTTTTGTTCAGCAAACGGATAGAGTTTTCCAGTTGCCGGCGTTTTGCAAATATGGCGCCTGTCTTTTCATCTGTCTCGTGAAAATAATGGTTTACTCTTTCACTGATATCGTCTTCCAGGTTAGTAAAAGATGCCAGCAGCGGGTGCACTTTAATAAACAAGAATTCATTGAGCTGCAGTTCATCTTCAATAGACACATAATCACTCATGCGCGCTAACCACTCGCGGCAGGGGTCTAATAACTGGCCTGCCCCTTCTTGACCGGTTTCCTGCAGGTATTCAAGCAGTCCAATGAGCAACTCTAACTGCAGTTGCAGATCCTGCCGCAGCGCCTGGTTTCTCTCAATGGTAGAATTGCGGATATCAATGGCACCATAGAGCGGGTACACGTTTTTAAAGGCTATTTTTTCAAGCGCATTGTTCTTATGCTCAATATCATTGCTGCGGAAATAATGCCAGGCTACTTCATTAAACTTCCATTGCACCGAGGGCTGTATCACCGTAAACTTATCTTTTACAATGGCATCTATAGATACATTGAATTTCTCAATCATTCGCTTTAACAACTGAGAAATATAAGGTATCGCCGGCTTTAGTTTACCAAACTGAAAATCATTCAGCACGGGCGCGCCTTCTGCAGCGCCTGTTTCCAGCACACCCACCAGCGTATCATTAAAATATACCGGCGCCAGCAGGTAATAATGAAAGCCTGCTTTTTTAAGCGCATCCTGCAGGGGTTTTGCCAGCGGACTGTTTTTGTCTGATGCGTGATAAGTAATAAATGCCGGGTCTTTAATGTAGTGATTGATATAGCGGGTGAACACGGGTTTGGGAATGCCCGCATCCCACGATGCTTTTACAATTAAGCTGTAAGGAAAATTTTCATACAGCAGGGCTGCACGGTTGTTGACCGTAAAAAAAGGCATGATGCCAAATTTGTAAAAGCTATTGCCCACCATGGTCTGCAACAACCGCGTAATGTGCAGGAAATCTGCACCGCCGTCTTGTTTGTCAAGGCTTACAATGGCCTTACTCAACTGGTCAATAGATTGCTGACCGGTTATTTCAGTAAGCGTTACAATAGAAAATCCATGGCTTACAAAATTACTGAGGGGTATCAGTCGCTCAATTTCTTCAAACCCGTTGCTGCATTCAAAACAAGCGGCAATAGAGCTGTCATTGATAGATGCGTCTTTGGATTTTGTTTTCAGCTTTACTTCTACAAAACGGGTGTCTATATTAACACGGTAATATTGGTAAAGGCCGGTGTTAGGGTTTAGGAAACTGCGGATCATTTCTTTTTTCTGCGGCAGCTCAAAACCATAGACCTTTTGCAGTATCATATCATACTGCACCTGGCGATGCAGTTCGCTGGCGTTGGCCTTACCCGCCCATAATACATCGGAACCTTCTGCTTCGGCCCTTAATTCAAACAGGCGGTGAAAGGCATTGCTGGCGTAAAATACCTCTGGAGACATGCCGCTGGTTAGGCCAAACAACATTTCATTTTCGTCTTCTGTTAACGGAAAAACAATGCTGGACACCAGTTCCAGCACTTCCTCATATTTTGCGGCATCATTAATTGGGATGCCATTGATGAGTTCAGGGTAAGAGCGGATCTTATCCAGCACAAAACGGAAAAAATGCGAACGTATACTTGTTTCGGTCTTTACTCTCTCTTCCAGGAATTCAACAAACTTTTTAAAACAAACGAACGATTCTACGGAGTTCTCGCGTGTGGCCGTTTGATTCACTAATAATACTTCCTTCTTCATACATCGCTTCTTAATAATAGTCTCAGAACCGGAACCCCATGGTAAAATAAGGGTACCAGCCCTCAGCAGATTTTCCTGCTACCAGGCTCAACACCAGCATTTGGGCAGGCGCAAAATAAAATCCGCCCCCAACGCCCTGGTGCCAGAACGCATCATTGTAGCCCTTCTCCCAAACCTTACCCACATCATAGAAACCTACCAGTCCCAGCTGGCCCGGTACCACATAAGACGCCAGGTTTGCCAATTTAATGCGCAATTCAAAGTTATTGTATAACATGTGTTCACCAGCAAAACGATATTGCCTGAAACCCTGCAGGTTATCATTTCCGCCCAGGAAGAGCGACTGGTAAAATGCTGCTTTGCCAGCGGTTACACCGCCACCCAACCGGTCTGCAATCACAAAATTAGCCTTCCGGTCGAGATTCTTATACACAGCCAGTTGCGCGGTTAGCTGCATATATGATTTGGCATATTTACTCAGCCCGCTATAACCCTGCCATTTTATTGTGAGAAAGCTGCCGCTGAACGGCAACAGTAAATTATTGCGCTTATCCATGGTATACACTGCCATTAAGCCCGCATGCCCCTTGTCTTTGCCAATGGTGCTGCTATCGTAAGAATGCAGCAGGGCGGTATTGGTAATAAACCGTCCCTTGTTGGCTTCCAGGTCAAGATGGTAGTATTGCAGGGAGGGCCCAATGGAAAAACTACTGCCCTTGTCATTGCTGAACCGAAGCGCCGGGGTAATCTGGTAAAAATCGAAACGGGTTCTGTAAAATCTTTTGAAATTGCCGGTTTTATCAAAAACGGTGGCGTTGCCCCTGCCATAAAAATTCTGTGTGTTATCCGGTGCAAAGAGATTGGCGTCAAGGGTAAAATCTGTCTTACCCAGCACGTCTATCCATTCTCCCTTATACAAAAGGCGGAAGGCTTCTGTAGAAAATGAATGCGCAAATACAAATTCCTGCCGGCTGGCGAAGGGCGTTTTGCGGAAACCCTGGCGTATCCAACGCAGGCCGGCTCCCAGTATCAGACCATCGTCTGCATTAAAGCCCGCCGTTAGCAGGGGTGCCGTTTTATTGTAA
>DATJGC010000019.1:0-3046 GCA_035495345.1 Chitinophagaceae bacterium
GCCGCCAGTTGTTTTATTGCCTGTTTCATGTATAATGGTTTAATAAATGAATGGCAGTAAAAATAGCCGGCAGAAAGAAGAAGAAATGGCCGAAACGGTTTTTGAAATCGCCGTTTTAGTTACACTTATGTGGCTTTGGAAGAGTATTGTTGGCGGTATTGGAGCGGTGTAAGCTGGAAGTATTGTTTAAATACCCTGATGAAATGAGAATTGTCTTCAAACCCGCAATTAAATGCAACATGGCTGATAGGCAGCTGTGTACCCAATACCTGCTCTACTGCCAGTTGTAATTTCTTTTGTTTAAGCCATGCGGCAGGACTGCTATTGTATTGCTGCCTGAATAGTTTCTTAAAGGAGGAAAGACTCATATGGCATAAGCGCGCATAATTTTCTACCGTGAGGTTGTAGGCAAAATTTTCTTCCATAATGCGGCTCAGCTGGTAGGCCTGGTCATGGCACAAAGAAATAAAATAATCTGCCAGCTGCTGGTGCCTGGTGCCGGTAAAAAGACTAAGCAGTAGTTCTTCAAATTTCAGGAGTAGCAGCTTCTCATTGGGGGTTTGGGGCAGGCCCAGGTAAGACTTAATAGATTGATGATAGCTCTGCAGCAAAGGGTCAGGCGCTATGCGCAGCACTGCATCCTGTGTGGCGGTTATTTTGCGGGGTGATTGTTGCAACCAGGTATTTCGCTGTAAAAAAGATTTTATAAAATCATCCGGAACAAACATAAAGATGGCGCAAAATTCATCGTCGAAAAACTGGTGCGTAAGATTGGCGCCTTTTTTTACAAACAGCATATCACCTTCTACCACTTCGTAAGAATGATGGACAGACTTCCACATTTTTTTGCCTGAACTGATGAAAACAAAATAATTGCTGTCTGACCAGATGCCAAATTTTGTTTCTTCCCGCATACAGGTGTATTCAACAAACAGGAGCTCATTCACCTGCATTTTGCGAAATGCACTACTTTCCTTTATCGCATCGTACAGATTGAGCATTTGGCTTTTCCTGTTTACTTTGGCAAGTTGGCAAAAATTATTGTAACGCCTGCTTGCTTACTTCCGCATTTATCAACTTTAACGACTAGCTGATAATTTGCTGCCGCAACGCTTCAGTTACTGCTTTGTTACGCGTGTTTACATCCAGCTTGAAGAGTATGGAGGATATATGATGGTCTACTGTTTTAGCAGATATATAAAGCCTGCTGGCAATTTCTTTGTTTTGCAGGCCTTCTTTCATGAGTGGCAGTAAATCCATTTCTCTTGAAGTGAGCATTGCAGTATTTGAAAGTGTGGTCTTGCGCCGGCCCCTCGGAATTTTGCGGATGCCGGCGCTTCTCATCCGTAGTTTTAACTTCTCGCATACGGCTACTGCACCAAGCTGCTGCAGCAGGTTTATGGCCTTTCGCTGCCCTGCTTCATTTGTTTCAAAAATTGAAAGTGCTTCTTCATACGGACAGCCCCATTGCTGCCAAAGCCTGGCCGCATTGGTAGCGGCGTTTGCACCCTGTAACTGATAAGCCGGGTGCAGCGGGCGAAGCGTTAAATGATGATTTCTTGCGCGGCCCAGCCAGAAGGTAAAATCATTGTAATCAAAAAAATCATGCAGCTGCATTACCATGGCTACAGATTGCTGGTAGGCTTCCTTATCCAGCACCTGCGTACCGGTTATCCACTCATACTCAAGCAATGAAATAACGGAGCTGATAATGCCCTGCAGGTCTTTTGCCTGGAAGGCCTTTGTCTTTGCCTGTTGCAGCAGGGCTAATGCATCCGCATCTCCCCGGCGCATTTTGATAGTGGCCAGCACATCCATTGCGCAGATGCTGGCGGCCGGCAATTGAAAACCTTTGCTTACAATATCTTCCGCTGCACGGTAGGCCTCTTCCCAATGACCCTGTTCAAGCAGGCGCTTTGCATTCCATGAAAACATGTAATTGGTAAAGGAATCAAGGTCTTTGTCTTTGCTGTATTGTATGCCTTCTTCAAAAGCTTTTTGGGCGATGGTATATTCTTTGATGGCCACACCGTTGATACCAAGGTTATTATAGGCACGCGCTACGTGTTCTTCATACCCGTTTTGCAACGCAATGGAAAGACTTTCCTGCAGCAGCGCAATGCCTTTTTGTGAAGAAGATTGTATTCTCATTTGCACACTGCCCAGGTTGTTCAATGCGTGACAACGGATTTCTTCGTCGTTCAGCGCTGCTGCAATGGCAATGGCCTGCTGGCCCCAGCTGATGCAACCGGCAGCATCACCGGTAAGCATTTTCAATTGCGACATATTACTGAATGCCATTGATGTGGCAGATGAAGCCGGTGCTGCATGCAATACCTCAATGGCCTGTTGTGCAAATTCTTCTGCCTTTCTCCGATTTCCGTCCAGCCACCATAAGCGGGAAAGAAAGCGCAGGGCATTGCCTGTTTTCTCGTTGTTTGCCTGCGCCTGCCAAACCTTTAAGGCCTTGCAGGTATAAGCAATAGCGGCGCTTACCTGGTTACTCAGGTAACATTCATAGGCATAGCCCTCAAAGAGGGAGGTAAGTAATGCGGTATCTTCTCCGTGGTAGTGTTCAATGGCGGTAAGGTAAAGTTTTGATGCCTCAATATGAGCACCCACGCCGGCAGCCTGTTGTGCAGCTATGGGTGCATATTGCGCAATCACTGCGTACGCGTTGGCGTGCCTGGCGTGATGGATGATCCGTTCTACCTGCTCTTCCGGATCCATGCGGGCCAGCAGCAGTGTTAAGATACTTTTATTCAGCGCCATTCTCTTAAGCGGCGATAAGGAAGCCTCGATGGTTCGGCGATAGAGTTCATGTTTAAAAGCAATCTTACCCGCTTCTACCAGCAATATCTTTTTCTCTACACTGCTGGCAATAGCGGTGGAATAGCCAGGTGCTATGGTCTCCAGGTAGGTTAGTTCGCATCCATTGGGAGCTACCGACAAAAGATCAAAGATGTTTCGGGTGGCTTCAGCACTGCGGTGATACACCGCCAGCACGGCGTTTTTGATGGTATCAGGTATCCCTTCGCTGTAACTG
>DATJGC010000020.1:0-5983 GCA_035495345.1 Chitinophagaceae bacterium
ATGGCTTCTTTGAGGCCTTCTTCGGTTCTGATGACGGTGCCACGGGGCACCGGAATTTCTGCGGCGGCCAGCAGGTTCTTGGTTTCTTCCTTATCACAGGCAATGTCTACCGCAATATTGCTGGTGGTGCTGGCAATGGTAGCACGGATTCTTTTTTGGTGGATGCCATAGCCCAGTTGTACCAGGCTGCTTTTATTAAGCCGGATAAAGGGGATGCCTCTTTTTACCGCTTCTGCCACAATGCTGCCGGTGCTGGGCCCCAGGCGGGTATCTTCACGTATGATGCGCAGCTGCTGTACGTCTTCACTGATATCACAGGGTTGGTTATTGACCAGTGCCTCTACAATGCGTACGCTGGCGCGCGCGGCATAGACCCCTGCATCTTCTTCAATATAACTGAATACTACGTAGTAAACGCCGTGTTGACCGGCGGTGCGGGTTCTGCCAAAGCCGGTATCCATACCGCTGATGGTTTGCAGCTCCAGCGCCACATGTTCTATTACATGGCCCATCCAGGTGCCCTCATCCACGCGTTTAAAAAAACCGCCGGGCACGCCCTCGCTGCAGCGATGATCATATAGGGTGGGGAAGACAGCCTGCAATCTTTCGCGGAAACCCGGGATGGTATCGGTGGGGCGATCCTCCATGTCTTCCAGGTCTAGCTTCATTTGTACCAGTTTGTTGCGTCTTACACTCCAGTAATTGGGTCCTTTTAAAACTTTTATCTCCAGGATCTTCATATTGTCTTTGGTTATTGCTGTTGAATAGTCAATATACTTTTTTTTGCCCGGAAGGCGGAGATTATTTTGTAGGGTGCTAAATCAACATTCAAAAGGCTTTTGCTTGGAGGTCAATTCAAAAGTCAAAAGTAAAAATTCAAAAGGCCTTATCAGCGCAAGTCCTCTGTTGGCGCTGTTCCAAGCAAAAGGATCCAGGAACCCAAAACTTCAAACTGAAAACTGTTTAGTCTGACGGCTTAAGGCGATGAAAGCGATCGCTGCTTAGAACAGATAACCGAAGTCTTAATCATGTTTTTGCAAGATCAAGCTGTTGCAAGACTTCGGTTATCTTGCTAAAACTAAAAACTGAAAACTGCAAACGGGCCTCTAAGCAAAAGAACTTGGAACTAAGAACCCGGAACTGAGAACTAACCACCCGAACTAGTATTGGCTTTTTTGCCTTAGCTTTGACGCCTCATAAATTTTGAATATGGCAACAACCGCAGACATCAGCCGTGGCATGATCATAAAGCTAGACGGCAGTTTATACAGTGTTATAGAATTTGGTGAGAACAAGACGGCCCGGGCGGCTGCCAAAGTATGGGCAAAACTGAAAGGGGTAGACAATGCGCGCAGCATTGAAAAAACCTGGAACAGCGGTGATAATATTTACCCCGTTAGAGTGGAAAGAAAAGACTATCAATACCTGTATAAAGACGATACCGGCTACAGCTTTATGGACAATGAAACTTTTGAGCAGGTAACCGTGCAGGAGTCCATGGTAGATGCACCCCAGTTTCTGAAAGAAGGCCAGGCCGTGAGCGTGCTCATTAATACCGAAACCGAACTGCCCATGAGCGTGGAGCTGCCAGATAAAATTGTTGTACTGGTAACCTATAGCGAGCCCGGCATGAAGGGCGATACCGCTACCCGTACCTTAAAACCCGCCACCGTAGAACCCGGCGCCACCGTAATGGTTCCCCTTTTTGTAAACGAGGGCGAAAAAATACGCATCAATACCAAGACGGGTGAGTATGTTGAACGCGTAAAAGATTAATGATTATATTGTATTGCCTTTGCCGGGCGAAATGCCGCAGGCAAAGTGCATCCATCGTCTGCGGGACAGGCAGAGCATAGGAAAAGTGCCATAAACCGCCGGCGAAGCCTTCAGCATGAACGCAGTGATAATGTAAAATAAATACCGGTTAATATTCCGACATAAAATAACCCTATCTTAGTCCCCCATTATTAACTGAAAAAAATATTCAGCCGTATGGATTTTAAGCAAATACAGGAACTGATCAGACTTATAAACAAATCCAACATTGGAGAAATAACGGTAGAGGAAAAGGGCTTTAAAATAATTATCAAACAAAAACAGGAAGCTGTTCAGCAGGTGCTTACGGCACAACCGGTGTACGCACCACAGCCCGTAGCCCAACCAGCAGCACTTCCGCCCGCCAACGCAGCGCCCCCTGCAGAAAAATCAAAACCCGCTACCGACGCCAGCACCGCTCCTTCAAACCTTATCACTATAAAAAGCCCGATGATTGGTACATTCTACCGCCGGGCATCTCCAGACAAGCCGCTCTTTGTTGAAGTAGGTGATGAAATCACCCCGGGCAAAGTGGTTTGCATTATTGAGGCTATGAAACTCTTTAACGAGATTGAAAGCGAAATCAGCGGCAAGGTGGTAAAAGTGCTGGTAGATGATGCCTCACCCGTTGAGTATGATCAGCCACTGTACCTCGTAGAACCGCTTTAACAGCATGTGTAGCAGTGAACAAGTGATGAATGTGCGCATGCAGTGCTCATTTACCCTGTTACATACACTACCCTCACCTCATTTGAAAAACTATGTTTAAAAAAATTCTGATTGCCAATAGGGGAGAAATTGCGCTACGCGTTATCCGTACCTGCAGAGAAATGGGTATCAAAACCGTTGCGGTTTACTCCACCGCCGATAAAGACAGCCTTCACGTAAAGTTTGCAGACGAGGCCGTATGCATCGGCAAACCACAGAGTTCAGATTCTTACCTCAATATTCCGCACATCATGGCCGCCGCGGAAATCACCAATGCAGACGGTATACACCCGGGCTATGGCTTCCTGGCAGAAAATTCAAAATTTGCACAGATTTGCCTTGAACATGGCATCAAATTCATTGGTCCCACCCCAGACATGATCAACGCCATGGGCGATAAGATCACGGCAAAAGAAACCATGATACGCGCCGGTGTGCCCGTGGTACCCGGTAGCAAAGACTTACTCACAGGGGTAGACCATGCCAAAACACTTGCAGCAGAAGTGGGCTATCCGGTTATATTAAAAGCCACCGCCGGCGGGGGTGGTAAAGGCATGCGCGTGGTATGGAAAGAAGAAGATATTGAAAAAGCCTTCAACACCGCCAAACAGGAAGCCGCCGCCTCTTTTAAGAACGATGGCATTTACATAGAAAAATTTGTGGAAGAGCCCCGGCACATTGAGATACAGGTGGCGGGCGACCAGTACGGCAAAGTGAGTCATCTCAGTGAACGCGATTGCTCTATCCAGCGCCGTCACCAGAAACTGGTGGAAGAATCTCCTTCGCCCTTCATGACGCCTGACCTGCGCCAGCGCATGGGCGAAGCCGCTATCAAGGCCGCCTCCGCCATCAACTATGAAAGCGTGGGCACCATTGAATTTCTGGTAGACAAACACCGCAATTTCTACTTCATGGAAATGAATACCCGTATACAGGTAGAACACTGTGTTACGGAAGAAGTAGTAAACTTTGATTTGATAAAAGAACAGATAAAGATTGCCGCCGGTGAATCTATCAGCGGCGAGAATTATGAACCCCAGGGCCATGCCATTGAATGCCGCATTAACGCAGAAGATCCGTACAATGATTTCAGGCCCAGCCCAGGCAAAATTACGGTGCTTAACCAGCCGGGCGGTCATGGCATCCGCGTAGACTCTCACGTGTATGCTGGCTACACCATTCCGCCCTACTATGATTCTATGATTGCAAAGATCATTGCCACCGCCAGAACAAGAAAGGAAGCCATTGATACCATGCACCGCGCACTCACGGAATATGTTATTGAAGGGGTTAAAACCACCATTCCTTTTCACCTGCAATTGATGAAAGACGAGCGCTTCAGAAGCGGCGATTTCAATACAAAATTCTTGGAGACATTTACCTTGCTTTAACCGCTCAGGTTAGTAGAGACAGGGCCTGGCTGAGAATGCCGGGCTTTGTGGTTTTTAGTTCCGAGTTCTTAGTTCTTAGTTCTTAGTTCTTTTGCTTGGAAGAAAGTTTTCAGTTTTTAGTTTGCAGTTTTCAGGCGGCGCAAGATAACCGAAGTCTTGCAACAGCTTGATCTTGCAAAAACATGATTAAGACTTCGGTTATCTGTTCTAAACAAAAGGAAGGCCGCTATACGAAGTCTCCTGACTTCGTATTTTTATGTTCTTCCGAGCCTGTGGCTCATGGTCAGTTCTCAGTTCTTAGTTCGCGGTTCGCAGTTCTTTTGCATTAATATTCTCTTCGCACACAGCGGGGAGAGCCAACGGAAGGATGGCAATGGTAAGGGCTTTTTACTTTTTACTTTTGCCTTTTGCCTTTTTCTCGGCCTTTAATTGCTTTGCTTTTTCACGCTGTTCGGGCGTTAGCGTGGCATCCAAATCCTTTTGCTTCTCGGCCTTCAGCGCCTTCATCTTCTCTTTCTTCTGCGCGGCCGTTAACTTGCTATCATTCTGCACCTTTTCCTTTTCCGCCTTGTATTCTTTCTTGGAAGCCTTCAGATCCGCTGCCTGCTTATCCGTCAAATGCAGTTCTTCCTTCATCTTCATTTTCTTTTTGCCCGTAGCTGCGTGGTGCACTGTATCCCTTTTTTGCTGCGCGCTGGCATGGATGCTGGTAACCAACAAAACGGCCAGTAAGAGGTAAGTAAATTTCATGCGGTAAATTTTGTATAATTTACTACATTTTTTTGCTAACAAAGATGAACAAGGGTTAAAAAAGCCGCTGCTGCCATTAAGCATTTGTTATCAGTGCTTCCAGCTGCGCTGTTGCACCATAAAAGGCCGCCAGCTTCCTGATAACGGCTTCTACCACCGCATCCGGACAGGAGGCGCCACTGGTAATCAGTACGCGCAACGGCTGCTGCGCGGGCAGGTAATGACTACTCAGTATTTCCTGTTTTGTGTGAAAATTATAATGCAAGATCTCTTTGGCGGAAAGTATCTTCTCTTCGCTATTAATAAAATAGGTAGGCAATTTTTCTTCGCAAAGCTCTACCAGGTGCGTGGTGTTGGAAGAGTTATAGCCACCCACTACCAGCGCAAGATCGGCGTGTGTTTGCAACATGCCGGTAGCGGCCGACTGGTTGTCATTGGTGGCATAACAAAGAGTATCGCGGGTTTCAGCAAAATGTTCACTGATAACAGCGTCTTCAGATCCGTATCGCTTTATCATTGTCTGCTTCAGGTAATCTGCAATGGCCTGTGTATCGGTGGCCAGCTGCGTGGTTTGGTTTACAACGCCCAGTCGCACAAGGTGCCGGCTGGCATCAAAACCCTCGGAATACCGGCCTTTAAATTCTTCGTAAAACAATGCTGCATCCTTTTCACCGGTAATGTATTTTGCCAGCGCTATGGCCTCTGCCATATCATGTATGATGACGGCCGGTGCCGCCGCAGCAGCATGAGAGAAAGTAGCCCTTGTTTCCTCGTGTTTTGGCTTGCCATGTATTACAATGCTGTAACCACGACTGGCAATCTGCTCGCTCCGGTTCCATACTTTTTCTACAAAGGGGCAGGTGGTATTGTATTTTTCTACCTGTATGCCCTTATCGCGCAGCAATTGCTCTGTTTGTAAGGTGGTACCAAAGGCAGGTATGAGCACCACGTCTTCTGCAGTAATGCTATCAAAGGGTATTAGCTGACGGCCATAATTATCCTGTAAGAATTGTATGCCCCGCTCCAGCAAATCTGCATTTACCTGCGGGTTATGGATCATTTCACTGAGTAAAAAAATACGCTTGCCGGGGTTTTCGTCAATTGTTCTGAAAGCAATTTCAATGGCATTTTCCACGCCATAACAAAAACCAAAATGACGGGCAAGGTAAATTTGCAGGGGGCCAAGGTTGAGCAGGGTAGGAGTAAAATCTTTTTTTAATTTATCTTCCTTTCTGCGCTTCTCTTTAATGGCGGTAATCAGCGGGCTTCTATATGTAAGGGGAACATTAAATGTTTTCATCTGCACACTTGTTTTTATA
>DATJGC010000021.1:0-7717 GCA_035495345.1 Chitinophagaceae bacterium
TTACTGCCGGGCCTTGCAATGCAAGTGATGTAATGGAGCCTATTTGTATGGCCAGCGGGTCTGGCATGGCGCTGTTAGGGAAACCGTTTGGATAATTGGGAAATTCATTGGCAAGGTAACGGCCCGTCCACCCGCTGTTTACTTCTGTATTGGCATCAGACGCGCTCATCCAGATATCGGTGGCCCTGAAGTGAGAGAAATTGGGGGATGGATAACCCACCGCCTGCACAATGGCCAGTTTGCCTTCATTGAAAAGTGTTTGCATACCGGTCATTGATGGGTGCAAACCGGTTTTATTATTGCCATTTAATGCCAGCACTTTGTTTTGCGGAATAGCAATATTGGTGCGTGCATTATAATAATCTCCATAGTTCTCAATAGGTATCACCATATTGAGTCCATCATTACCGCCGTTCAGTTGTACCAGTACCAGCACTTTATCAGTATCAGTGGCCGCGCCCATGAGCGCCTGCATAAACGGGCTGTCTGCGGAATAGGCTTTTACAGAAAATCCGCCGATAAGCGCCGGCAGTATGGTTGCAGTGGGTATGGAAGTTTTCAGAAAATCTCTTCTTTGCATAAAATAAGGTTGATGAGATTAAGCAAGTTGGTATTCTGCCAGGTTCATGAAATACTTGTACAGATCACGCAGGCGCACGTAGACGGTCTGATAGGCCATGGTATCTGAAGGGTTGGCCAGGTACGCGTTCCAGGCATTCGTCCAGTAATAGTCGGAGGTCTGGCCACTCAGCAGTATGGTGGTCTTAATAATATTACGCGAAGTATCGGTTACGGGTACCCGGTATAACAATACCAGCGAGTCTGCAATTAACGCATTGGGGTCTCCGGGATTGGGCAATTGCTGTGCAAAGGCCACCGGGTCTATCCTCAATGTTTTGCCATTACGCGTGTAGCCATTGCCAATCAGTATATCCGTAAAATGGTTTCGCTTGGGCAGGGTATCTGAATTGATCCACAATTCATAAAACTGTGGGGCCTGGTAGTAAGAAGGCCAGCCGGAAACACTGGGCGGGTCTCCAAATTCCTGGTTGCTGATAGAGGTTTCTGAACGAAGATAATCCCACATATTGTAGGCGTCCTTGTACTCGGTAACACTGTCCGGAAATACAATGGAAAACTCACGGCAAACATTAACCGCTATATCCAGCGGACTTTTTATAAGGCATCCCCTGTTAAGTGCATCAAAGAAATGTTCGCTTTTAAAGAGTGCATCAAGCACCGGTTTTATCTCCCAGTTATTGCTTTCAAAGATTTGTGCCAGCGGTACAATTACATTGGCTTCTGCAGCGGCATCAATGGTGTAATAACAGAACCAGCGGTAAATCTTTCTTACTATAAATTGTGACACTTCGGTTTTTTTGCTGAAGATCATGGTCAGCAAATCATCCAGCTCATCATTGCCTGCGGAGGCGCCCGTACGACCGGCCACTACCGTATTATTAAAGAAGGAAGAAAATTGCTTGCTGGAGGTATCGTGTTTACTGGGGTAGAAATTGGAAGTAGCCGTTGGCAGATCGATGCGCCAGCCCGTCAATACTTTGGCCGCGGCTTTTACATCGTCTTCGGTATAATTGGGTGTATTGGCTTTGCCCAGTGTAAAAAGTTCCTGCAGCTCCCGCGCATAGTTTTCATCGGGCGCAGTATTGGTATTTTGATCGCCATTCAAGTACATCAACATGGCCGGATCAATTGTTACGGCCTTTACCAGTGCTTTAAAATTACCCAGCGCGTTTGTGCGAAGCAGTGTATAATGATTGTACAGGATATGCGGTTCTGCTACAACGGTAGTTTCAGTGGCAAAATGGTTGTGCCAGAACAGGCCCATCTTTTCGCGCAGGCTTCTATCCTGGTTAATGAACACGCCCATGGTCCATTTCTTCAACGACTCTATGCGCCAGCTTTGGATGGCCGGGTCTTTACTGTAATCATTGATCCAGGCTGCGCCGGGTGCAACGGTATTGTCTGGTACCAGTGCAGCAGTGGTGGTATAGTCTTTAACGGGTGGTGCTGGTAAGGGAGCGGTGGGGTTCAGCAGTTCATCTACTGTGGCCGTCATGCCTCTGCTTAAAAAGTAAGCAACATCTGCCGGGGCAGCGCCAAACATGGTTCTTTTGAGCAGGTGAACTACGGCTTCGATATCCCATGGGCCGCTATAGGGCGTAAGGCCAGACATGGTTCTGGCGGTTTGCTGTACTGCATCGGGCTTGCGCTGTAAGGTTTTCCGCTTTGCAGTCAGAAAGGCTCGTCTATCCATACGGGGACGATTTTGGTTTTTCAAATGATAATTGGTTATTGGTCACCCTGCGGGTGCGATGGCCTTTGAACAAACTTCAGGCCATTCAATTCCTATAGTTTGATTTAACGTGGTTCTAGTTCTCCACAGTATATCTACGTAGCATTATTATTCATTTTTACGTAAAAAAGCCCCGTTGCCGGGGCCTTTTACACGTTGTATCTCATGTTTATACGCGGGTGGACTAAAATCTTTACCTGCCTTCCTTCCGTGAGGCCTGTTTTTAAATGAGCAATGAGGCGCTTACTAATGCAATGCTGAAGCCCTCATCAATTGATATTTTCTATGATGCCCGCAATGCCCTGGCCACCACCCACGCAGGCGGAAACAATGCCATATTTTTTTTGCAGGCGTTTCATATCATGTGTTAACTGTATGGTGAGCTTACTACCTGTGCAGCCCAGTGGATGACCCAGTGCAATAGCACCGCCATTGATGTTTACAATGGAAGGATCCAGTTGTAACTGCCGTATCACCGCCAATGATTGAGAGGCAAATGCCTCGTTCAATTCAATCAGATCTATCTGGTCTAATTGCAAACCGGCCTGTTTCAAGGCTTTTGGTATGGCTTCTACCGGGCCTATGCCCATGATGCGCGGATGCACACCCGCGGAGGCGCAGGCAACCAGTCGCGCAATGGGTTTCAGTCCCAGTTCATTGATCATTTTTTCACCCATTACAATCACAAAAGCAGCACCGTCGCTTGTTTGCGATGAGTTGCCTGCCGTTACACAACCACCGGCGGCAAAAGCAGGTTTCAATTTTGTGAGTGCGTCTATAGAAGTATCGGCCCTTGGCCCTTCATCCGTATCTACCACTGTTTTCTTTACCTGCTTCTTTCCCTTTGCATCCAATGAAACTTCTTCTACCGTAATGGGTAAGATGCCTGGCGTAAAATAACCGTTCTTAATGGCGTTGATGGCCTTCTGGTGAGACTGGTATGAAAACTGGTCCTGGTCTTCCCTGCTTACATTGTATTCTTTTGCAACGGCCTCTGCGGTAAGCCCCATGCTCAGGTAATAATCAGGTTCATCACTGGCAATGGAATAAGCAGGCACCGTCTTCCAACCTGCGGTAGGCACCATACTCATGCTTTCGGTTCCGCCGGCAATGATGCATTCTGCCTGGCCAGTCCTGATCTTTGCCGTAGCAATGGCAATGGTTTCAAGACCCGAGGCGCAATACCTGTTTACCGTCATACCCGGCGCATGCACCCCCACTGCCCTGGCCGCAATAATTCTACCCACCTGCAAACCCTGTTCTGCCTCGGGCACTGCATTGCCTACTATTACATCATCAACCCTTTTTGGATCCAACTGCGGCACAGAAGCCAGCAAACCTTTTATTACTTCAATAGCAAGATCATCCGGCCTTGTAAACCGGAAACCACCTCTTTTTGATTTTGCCACCGCGGTGCGATAGCCTGCAATGATATATGCTTCCTGCATAAAAAATGTTTTGACGTGCGGAGAATGATTCAACCTGAACAACCCTGCTTTAATAACAAAAAACAGGATAAGTTGTTTATGCAACTTTCTCTATCAAAAATACTATTTATTCTGATGTATAAAAACTTTTTGCCGGTAACAGGGTTCGGCGTTCTTTTGAAAAAAATACCCCTCATGCGGTTGGTCTTTCTTGTTTTGTGTACAGCGTTCCTCTGCCTTTTTACAAGGGCACAAACTGCTGTACCCCTGCAGCAGCGACTCACCGCTTTTATGCAGGCCAACCAGCGCCTTGATTTTGATACCGTGATAGCCTATACCTATCCAAGGCTTTTTACCCAGGTAACCAGAGACGAAGTGCTGGAATCTTTACAAAACGGGTTTAATAATGAGCAGTTTGTGATACGACTCGACTCCCTTACAACAGATTCCATCTTCCCGGTATTTACAGTGCAGGGCGGCCAGTATGCCAAGGTGAAGTACTCCATGAAGATGGTCATGCATTTTAAAAACAAACTGGTTGATACTACCCGGCAACAAGCGGATTCCGAAGCATTGCTCGCTTCGTTTAAAACCCTCTACGGCACAGAAAAGGTACAGCTGCAGACAGACGGCGATATCAGCCTGCACCTTACTTCCTTCATGCTGGCCGCCAGGGACCGTTATGCCAAAGAATGGTGTTTTATAGATTTGAAGTCGGGCGACGCGGGCATCAATCAATTACTACCCAAAGAAGTGCTGGATAAATCCGCCACCTATCAATAACCTGCTAACGATCATGTATACCCTATTACGCAATTTTCTTTTTCTTTTTCCGCCAGAATGGATCCATTATTTTTCCATGAACTGCCTGAAATTGCTCTGCAGTTTCTCCCTTACAAAACATTGGTTGAGAAAAGCGTTTGCACCCGCCAGCGCCACCAGTAAACAGTTGTTTGGACTAACCTTCAGAAACGCAGTAGGACTGGCAGCGGGCTTCGACAAAAATGCGCTTTACCTGAACGAGTTGGAAGCATTGGGCTTCGGCTTTGTAGAAATTGGCACCGTTACCCCGCAACCGCAGGACGGCAATGAACAGCCCCGTCTTTTTCGTTTACCCAAAGACAAGGCTTTGATCAACCGCATGGGGTTTAACAACCAGGGCGTAAAACTGGTGGCAGAAAGATTGCGCGGCTGGAAAGCAGCTCATCTTCGTAAAGAAAAAAGCCCTGCAGGCAAACGCTTAATCATTGGTGGCAATATTGGCAAGAATAAAATAACACCCAACGAAGATGCCTGGCGAGATTATGAAGCCTGCTTCCGCGAGCTAATGGATTGTGTGGATTACTTTGTAGTGAATGTAAGCTCACCCAACACCCCGGGCCTGCGTGCCCTGCAGGAAAAAGATGCCCTCAGAAAAATTCTGTCTCACCTGCAAACCATTAACCAGCAGCAGCCGCACCCTCTTCCGCTGCTGCTGAAAATTGCGCCTGACCTATCGCAAGAACAGGTAAATGATGTTATTGACCTGGCATTGGAAATACAACTGGATGGATTGGTAGTAGCCAATACCAGTATTAGCAGAAACAATTTGAAAACACCCGCCGCCACATTGGAAAATATTGGCGCCGGCGGACTCAGCGGCAAACCGATTACAACCGTTGCCACCAACCTGGTGCAATACATTACCAACAAAACCGCCGGCAGCCTGCCCATCATTGCCTCCGGTGGTATTTTCACTGCAGATGATGCAAAAGAAAAAATCAACGCCGGCGCCGCACTGGTGCAGGTGTGGACAGGGTTTATTTATGAAGGCCCGGGCATTGTGAAAAAAGTGGCCGGAGGGGTTTAATGCAAGTCAAAATTCAAAAGTAAAAAAGCTTTTGCTTGGAGGTTAATTCAAAAGTCAAAATTCAAAAGGTGTTTGCTGGGCAAGCAGATGAGCGTCTCAACCGTCTGACCCTTGGTCTGACGGCTTAAGGCGTAAAAGGATAACTGCTGCTAATGCTGTTCGGGCTAGACGCCGTAATTGCTACCCCGTCAGACCAAGGGTCAGACGGGATCGCTGCTCGTTTGCGAAGAACCGTTTACGAGTCACAGACTCGGAAGAACATAGAAATACGAAGTCTGGTTTGTTGCACGCGGCGGGCGTAATGAGGCAGCGGGCGCAAAGATGCAAACGCCTCTTTATCTCTTTCTTTCCTTCTCTCTTTGTTTCTCTTAGCCCTCTGTTAGCTCTGATAGCCCTGCGCGAACTATTATCGAAGCAAAAGCCCTGTATCTCTTTTTCTCTTTGTTCTCTTAGCCTCTAAGCAAAAGCACTGCAAACTAAAAACTGAAAACTATTGAGAACTAAGAACTCTCTACAGCTTTACGCCCACAAACGGGCCCACCATTACAACATTGCCATAGGCTTTGGCAACAGATGCCTTAATACCCGCCGATACCTGCGAGGTAATATTATATTCATATTCTGCGCTGAGGCTTAAGCCACTGATCCGCCCGGTGGCATCGGTGGATGGCCAGGTTATACCAGCCTCCGGCTGTGGGTCTGTATGACTGCCGTATACAGGATACGCACGGCGGATGCTATAAAAAGAAAAGGAATAACCGCTACCAATTCTAAACGCCGCACGCTCGGTAGAAAAAGGCACAAAAAGCAGGCTAACATCCAACGCGGAAGCCCTGGTATACTCCTGTACCGTGCTGGTGCGCGGATAACCGGCGGTATGAACGCGCCTGAGGCCTGCGCTGCCCTGTAACCATTTATTTAAGGGGAAGCTGTATTCAATGGCTTCAGCAAAGCCATGCAGCCCCGGAAAGTCTTGCGTGTAACTAACGCCGGCGCGTATACGCCCGCTAAAATTTTCATCAGCACTGTATTGTGCACTGGCATTGAAGGCTGCGGCCATCAGCAGCAGCATGAACAACTGTTTCATGGGTGGAGGGTTAAAGGGTAAGCAACATTCCTATGCTGCTTGCTTAAACAATAAAATGATTAAAGTAGAATTTGTGCCGACTGACAGGGTTTTCTTAATAACATTTTAACTGGTTAAAAATTGTGCCATAAAATCTAAAATGTATGAAGAGCGGAGGATCGAGTAAAAAAACGCTGATTTATCGTAGTTCAACTATTTTTGCGCTTTAAAGAACCCTACTATGCAGGAATTATTTACGGTGGATGCTTTGATCAGTTTACTTACGCTTACAGTCCTGGAAATTGTATTGGGTATTGACAATGTCATCTTTGTGTCTATCCTGATGGGCAGGCTCACGGAAAAACAAAAATTAAATGCACGCCGCATCTGGATGTTTGCCGGCATTGCCGTAAGAATATTGTTGCTCATGGGTATTGGCTGGCTGGTAAAAAACGGCAGCAATGAATTGTTTGGCTTTAACTGGGGCAAGAACCATTACGCGTTCAACCTGCGCAACCTGATCATGTTTGCGGGTGGTATCTTCCTGCTGTATAAAACGGTAAAAGAAATTCACGATAAACTTGAGGGCGAAGAACACACGGATGATACCAGCGCGCCCGCCTCATTTGGCAGCGTGATTGGCCAGATCATTCTGATAGACATGGTCTTTTCTTTCGACAGTATCATTACCGCGGTGGGCCTTGCAAAAATTGTAAACGTAATGATCATTGCGGTTATTATAGCCATGATTATTATGTTTTTCTTCTCTGAAAAGATCTCTTCTTTCATCCACAAACATCCTACGCTGAAAATGCTGGCGCTTGCCTTTTTGCTGATGGTGGGCTTTAGTCTTTTCTTTGAAGGGTTGGAACCTCTGCACCACAGTCATATCGACAAAGCCTATATCTACTTTGCCATGGCTTTTTCTTTTGGTGTAGAACTATTGAATATGTGGATGAGAAAAAGAAACAAACAGAAACAACCGGTGCAATTGCGTGAGCCGCGTAGAAAAAAAGAACCCGCGGTAAAAGACGGGTATGATGATATGGCCCGGTAATCCG
>DATJGC010000022.1:0-3494 GCA_035495345.1 Chitinophagaceae bacterium
TTTTCACCAACCGATTAAATTTTTACCAGCAAAAATTTAATCTGTTGCACGCAATTCTCTATACGTTGATATTTTTATTGACAATTTTTTCTACGCTTTATCTTACTTCACTAAAACATCCAAAACCTTTTTTATTGCAACAGACATGCTTCACAGCAAGCCACTTGTTGTAGCATTACCATCAACAAATAGGTTGCTGCATTCATAACAAAATGCTATAAGCGGGTGCAGCTTCGCTCATTTTTGCATTTCCTGGCGCGCTTATACATTGTTTAACCCTGTCTAGGTGATGCACTTGCTTAGCATATGTTTTTCAATAGATTGCCGGCCATCAGTACAGGTATTTTTGCCATGCCAGTGACCGCAGATGATGGTTAGCTACAGGTTTACCAGTCTCAGGTAACCCAGGTGAATCTCATCTTCTTTCGTTGCCGCAGACGGCAACAATTCAATACGGTATTGCTCTTTTAGGGCGGCAGGTAAGATATCTTTTACGGCAAAGAGATCATCTACATCCACCCCAAATTTATCATCAATATGCGCCACCGCATTGCGGGCCGTGGCACTGTTGGGCAAACCATTGTGTTTAAAGAAAGCGGTTCTTTTTGCCTGCGCCTTTGCCTCTTCAAGGGTATCTGCCACCACTAAGATCTTATAATGAAACTCGTCGAATTCATTTTGCCGGTAACCGCCCAGGTTGATAAAAAATAATTGCGGGGCGGGAGCGGGGTGGGGTGTACTATTCCCGGCAGCCGACCTTTTCTGTATATTGATACTATAGCCATCTGCTGCGGTTACCATTCTCCATGCATCTATATGAATTTCACCGGCACCGGGCCAGGAAGCTTTTATGCCGGGCAGGAGATCTTTTAAGGTGCTGCCAATACCAAAATAAACATCGTGCTGTTCTGTGTTTCGTCCTTTTGGGCGGCAACCCAGCAACAACATAAATAATTTTTCTTCTGCCATGCTGCTATTTTTCTCTGAACAAAGCAATTTTGGTTCCTTTTATACCGGGCCTGCAATTACTTTACATTTGTTGCAGAAAATTCCGGTATGCAATCTACTTTCCATTACGGTTCAGCAGGCTTAACAGTAAATATTGCGCTGGCAATTGCGGCAGGCCACACAAGGGGTATTATAGATGAAGCAACGGTTGCACGCGTTAACAAAAGCCAGCAGGCCGTTCAGGAAATTGTGGAAAATGATAGTACGGTCTATGGCATCAATACCGGTTTCGGTATTTTATCAAACACAAAAATTTCCGCTGCAGACACCGCCACTTTGCAGTATAAAATCCTGCAATCTCATAGTGTGGGCCTGGGGCAACCCATACCCGTAGAAATAGCCAAGCTGATGCTCATTACCAAGCTGCAGGCACTCTGCCAGGGGTATAGCGGCGTGCAATTACAAACCCTGCAACGCATACAATGGCATGTAGACAATGATATTATTCCCGTGGTGCCGGAGAAAGGAAGTGTAGGCGCATCAGGAGATCTTGCGCCGCTGGCACATTTATTCCTGCCCTTGATTGGCCTGGGTGAATGCTTTGTGAACGGTGTTGTTACCCCCACCGCCAGTATACTGCAACGCAGGCAGCTTGCGCCCCTGCCGCTTGGACCAAAGGAGGGGTTGGCACTTATCAATGGCACACAGTTTATACTGGCCTTTGCCATTAAAGCCGTGCAGCGCATGCATTATTGCCTGGAAGCTGCAGACATCATTGGCGCCATGAGCCTTGAAGCGCTCACCGGTACTAAGTCGCCCTTTGATGCACGACTGCACCAGCTTCGTCCCTTTGCCGGTAACCAGCTGGTGGCGCAAAGATTACGACTGTTGCTGCAAGACTCCTCCATTATGCAAAGCCATGTAGACTGCGGCCGCGTACAGGACCCTTACAGCCTTCGGTGTATGCCGCAGGTACACGGCGCCAGCAGAAATGCATGGCTGCACCTGAAAGAACTTACCGTAACAGAACTCAATAGCGTTACAGATAACCCCATAATTTTTTCTGCTGCCGATACCATCAGTGGTGGCAACTTTCACGGGCAACCACTGGCATTGCCGCTGGATTATGCCTGTTTTGCCGCCGCAGAAATTGGTAATATCTCAGACCGTCGCTGTTATCTTTTGCTGGAAGGTAAATGGGGATTGCCCATGCTGCTGATGAAAGACGTGGGGTTGAACAGTGGCTTTATGATACCCCAATACACCACCGCCGCATTGGTAACGGAAAACAAAACACTCTGTTTCCCTGCCAGCGCAGATAGCATTCCCACCTCACTGGGGCAGGAAGATCATGTAAGTATGGGCAGCATCAGTGCCCGAAAAATAAACCAGGTACTGGATAACCTTGAATATATACTGGCCATTGAACTGCTCAGCGCCTGCCAGGCCATTGAATTTCGCGCACCCTTAAAAAGCAGCCACTTGCTGGAGTTTGCCCATGATTATGTACGGCGCTTTGTAGGCTTTGCCGCCGAAGACAGAATTTTCTCAGCGGATATCAACCAGGTGGCCGGCATTATCAAAGACTTTTCATTGGTAAAAGAAGTAGATGCATTTGCGGCCGCGCAGGGGGTTACACTGAATGATGGCTATAACGCGTTCAACTTATAAACCTACAACCACCATTGCAGGGCAACTGATTTGTTTGTTATAACGCAGTCTTGCTGCTGCACCCATCACCATCAAATACCATTTTTCTTTTTACATTCGTATATGCCTGCAACGCCCCGCAAATACGACCCCGTTAAGTACGCCACGCCCACCGGCCCGCAATTGAACTGCAAGGGCTGGATACAGGAAGCCGCGCTGCGCATGCTGTTAAACAACCTGAACCCCGCCGTGGCGGAACGACCGGATGATTTAATTGTGTATGGTGGCAGGGGCAAGGCCGCACGCAGTTTTGAAGCGCTGGATGATATCATTGCCGCACTTAAAATGCTGGAGAATGATGAAACACTGCTGATTCAGAGTGGTAAACCGGTAGGCATATTGCAAACGCATGCAGATGCACCACGCGTACTCATCAGCAATTCTCAACTGGTGCCGCACTGGGCCAACTGGGAACATTTTGACGAATTGGAGAAAAAGGGTCTCATGATGTATGGCCAGATGACGGCCGGCAGCTGGATCTACATCGGCAGCCAGGGCATTGTACAGGGCACCTATGAAACCTATGCCGCCATTGCTGCAAAACATTTTGCCCGGCCTGCAAACGCCAACAATACCGCTGCCAGCCTGCAACATACTTTAAACGTTACCGCCGGCCTGGGGGGCATGGGCGGTGCACAACCACTGGCCATTACCATGAACGGCGGGGTGGCGCTGATTGCCGAAGTAGAACAATGGCGCATCAATAAACGACTTGAAACAAAATACCTGGATGAATCTTTTACAGTTATAGACCAGGCCATCGACCGCGCCCTGTACTACAAAGAACAGGGCGAAGCCAAAAGCATTGGCATATGCTGTAACGCGGTAACGCTCTT
>DATJGC010000023.1:0-9205 GCA_035495345.1 Chitinophagaceae bacterium
TTCTTACCATAAGGGTCTTGATGAAGACGGCTACCACCAGTTGGGCCTCGGTTTCCAGGGAACTTATTCTTCTAAAAGGCTGGACGGTACAAAGATCAATTTTGAAAATGAACTGGCCCTGGATGGCACCTGGACATTGCCCAGCAATGAGTCCATTGACGGAAGAAGCATCAACGTCAATTACTTTGATTTTAACGCAGGCCTTTTATACAATGGCTCTACAGATGGCAAGAACAATTTTTATTTCGGGGCGTCTATGTATCATATCAACCGTCCAAAAGAAAGTTTCTTTGGCAGCGGTTATTATACTCTAAATCCAAGGCTTACCCTGCACGGTGGCGGCTATTTTAAAGTAGGAGAAACCACCACGCTTCACCTGACTGCGTTGTTCAGCCAGCAGGCAGGCGCTCATGAAACAGTCCTGGGCGGCGCAGTGGCCTTTAACCTGAACAATGATGAAACGGATAACCCTACCAATTTCTACGCGGGTAGCTGGCTTCGTTTCAATGATGCAATTATCCCCTACCTCGGCCTTGAGTGGGGCGATTTTCGCCTGGGCATGACCTACGATGTTAACTATTCGAGCCTTAAAGTGGGTTCACAAAGTCGCGGTGGTTTGGAAGTCTCGCTCATCTACATCAAGATGCCCGCCTCCGGCAGAAAAGGTATTCCCTGTCCGAAATTCTAATTCCGCTGCTATCATTCCTTCCAACAATTTTTACAAAAGTATTTGTAGTGTATCGTCAGCGGCGAGCATTGCATTTGCATAGCAATACCGAAAAGAAATGCCAGCGCATTGCACTGGCATAACATGATCTTATATTAAACGGTTGTTGCTTATCGTACGCTTACAGATACATGCCTGTCTTTAATGCGTTGTTCTTCCGACGCATCTGCGGGGTAGATGGCAAACGCGGAGCCATAGCCTTCAGCCCCCACAATCTGTTTACCCACCCCTGCTTTTTCAAGTGCTGCCTGTACGGCTTTGGCCCTGGCTTCAGACAACCTTTTGTTGTCCGCTTCATTGCCCACTTTGTCTGTATACCCGCCAATTTTTAATTGCACCGCCGGAAATGCGCGTAGTATGGCCGCAAGATTGTTTACCTGCACCTGGCTCCCCGGCGTAATGGTAGCGCTGCCGGTTTCAAAGTTGAGGTTATCAAAATCAAACCAGCGGTTTTTTAAGGAGTCGGCCCCCAGTTTTTTATAATCGGTTTTTAAAAAAGCCACCAGCTTATCTTCTATTCCGCCACTGTAGGCGTTGATGCTGCTATCGTTGGGCAATTTTACCTGCATGGTTTCCCGGGTGCTGCCGGCGATGGGCTTTGCAGCGGGCTCTGCTGCAGGGGCGGCCTCGCTTGTTTCTGTAGTTGCCATTTTTTTGCTCGGGCCTTCGCATCCTTTAAAAAGATAAATGCCAAGTGCCACCGCAAACACCCCCAGTAAGAGCGGTACCAAAAAACGCCTGCCACCATCTGGTGCAGCATCATGCGCATCGTGCAGGTGCGCATGTGCGGCCTGGGTAATATGCGCAGTTTGCGTTGGCTGTGTTCCAGGGCCCAGCAGAGAAGCCACGCCGCTAAGCCCGGCAGGCAACGCCTGTATAATGGTATTTTTTTGTGCAGCCATATAGTGCATCAGGCCGTTGGCATTAAGCTGCTCCGCGGCCGCATGGGAGCCCAATGCACCCAATGCTACCGGCGCCACCATGCCCAGCAGCGAAGAAGCGGAGGCATCTTTTATGCCGGCATAACCGGCAATAAGGTTCGCAATGCTGCCGGCCCTATCGCCCAGGATGCCTCTAAGCATGGAGGCGCCTTTTTCTAAGAGTGCATTGATGCTACCCGGCTGGGTTGCAAAATTGCTGAGCATTCCGCTATCGCCGGCCTGTTGTGCCATGGCCAGTACGGAAGCCGCGCCCTCAGGCTGGGCTGCTTTGCTGGCAAGCCCGGCCAGTACAGCAGGTATTGCGCCGCTTGCTGCTTTACGGATACCCTCTTCAGTTTCGCCGAGTGAACTGGCGGCACCTGCTACCAGGGTGCTGTTAAAGAGGTTTTTTACCTGGTCTGTAAGATTAAATGCCATAATTGTAGTTGTTTTGTATGAGTGAAATTGTCGGAACTGAGTAGTTGCTTGCTGCTCTATGTTTGCTGGCAGCCGATGATAGTAAAAACATTACGCGGGTAAAACACAAGAACCCGACCAAAAAACCTGTTCGAATGTATGCAATTTGAAGAATTCAGCAAAAGTATAGACGCCGCGGCGCCGCCTGCATCGCTCAACAAATACGCCGCAGCACTTTGGTATGATGCAAAGGGAGATTGGGAAAAGGCGCACACGTTGGTGCAGGATGAAAACAGTGGTACGGCTGCTTGGATACATGCCTACCTGCACCGCAAGGAAGGAGACCAGGGCAATGCGGCTTACTGGTACCGCCTCGCCAACCGCAGGATGCCTACTGTTAGCCTGGAAGAAGAATGGAAAATTATTACAGAGGCTGTATTGTAATACTTCTGTCAACGCAGCAGCATTTGCGCAATATTTTTTTTATTCGATGCTTTTGATCCAGCCCAGGACTCAGGCATATTTTCGCATCTGTAAAATTAGATCGGGGTCGGGGCAATTCTGCAGGTATTGACTACGCTCGCTAAACTTACATACGCCGGGATAATCCCCGGTTTTTAATTGCATATCAATGATGACCTGGAAATGAAGGTGTGGCGGCCATTGCCCGTTTTCGGCCGGCGTTCCCAGGTGGGCTATCTCCTGTCCGCGCACTACGTATTGCCCGGCTGCCAATTGCTCAATATCTCGGCAACTGATATGGCCATACAATGTATAGAACGCATAGCCTTCCAGCTGGTGCAACAAAACCAGTGTGGCGCCATAATCTCCTTTAATACCGTTGTAGGCCACACTGTGCACGCTGCCCCCCATGAATGCAAATACGGGTGTGCCTTCGGCAGCCCAGATATCGATACCAAGGTGGAGGCGCCTGGGCTCTGTGGCATCATCAAAATGTTCACTGGCCGCATAAATCACGCGCAACTCTGCATAGCCGCCAATTCCATACTTTGCCCCGGCTTTATTCAATAGGTTATTGATGTAAGCGCTGAACAGATCCAGCTGGTTATAGATTGAAGGCGTTAGCTGCGTGTTGGCAGCCGTAAAATCAAGCGCCAGTAGTTTATCGCGCCCCGGCGCAAACGGCACCACGGGGTGAAAACCGGGTGCATATTTATGCAGTAATAATTCAACAGGAGAAGGCTGCATATAGAAGTGTTTATAAGCGTTGCGTACAGAAATAAGAGTGGAATATACAAATGATTGAGGTAGGCGCATAAAAATATCCCCTGTAAGAATACAGGGGATATAACCAAAACTAACTGCTATGAGAAACTGATCACCTAAATCAGATTTGTACTGTAAAGTTGAAACTTTTATAATGGCAAAAAATATTTATTGGATGAATTGCCCATTTTGGTCTGTAAAACGTGGTAAATGACCGATAAATGGATGGCCCAACAATCCTTTAAGCGGGCTGCAATACCTGCTCCCCAACGGCTTGCTGCTGGGGTACAGCCGCAAGCAAGAGTTCTGCCTGTTTCAACCATTCATTTTCCAGCAGGCTTGCAAAGGTTTCAAAATAAGCAATGACGTCTTCGCGAACATTTCTCTTCAGCCAGCGAAAACCGCCAGGCAATTGCTTTAAAACCGCTGTATCATTGAGGTATTCTATATGATGAATATCGGTGGGTGTTAATCCATACTGCTCCAATACAGATAAAAGCAGCGTATAAGGTGCGCCGGTAACCGCGCAGGATTCAGTGGCAATCTCTGTCCACTCACCCGGGCCTGTATGCGCATAAGAAAGTATGGTAGCTTCATCCAGCTGCGTCATGGCCTGTAACAGGTGACCGCAATTGCAGGCGCCATGATGCCCCCAGGCATAATGAGCTCCCTGCTGCAAAGCCGCCGCTGCCTTTCTTAATGCGTCTATAAGGGTTGAATTGGGTGTTGCCATACCTTTTCGTTTTATTTTACAACAAATTTTCATACCAAGGGTTCAAACGAGCGGACCTAAAGTTAAAAAATTGCCAACGCAAAATAGATATGGCCCTGTCACGTTGTAAACCTTAAAGAGCGCTATTGAAAACGAAGTATACGCATTACCTGTTTATTGCCCTCCTATGCTGCTGCAACGCCGGTTCAGTTGCTGCCCAGCAAATAACAGGCGTGTGGAAGGGCCGCGTAAAAGCGGCCAACCTGGAACTTAAAATAATAAAAACGGGCGATAGCCTCACGGGTACTGCCTACTACTACAACAACCGCAACCGCTTCAGGCGCTACAGCATCAAAGGCTATTTTGACCCCGCCAGCAACGATGTTATCTGGTGGGATGATCAATTGCTGGAAGGCAGCGATGCTTCCGGCAGGGAAGCAGCATTGCATGTAGCTGACTTTAACTGCCCCGGAGAAGATAAAATGTTGCTGGAAGGTAATAGCACCGAGCGAGACAATAAAGATATCAGCAAAGGCAAACTGCTGCTGCAAAAAGTTGACAGAAGTTCCTTTGCAGATGAGTGGGACTGGGTAATTGATAACTACATTGCCGGCGCCAACCATCCGCATATCATTGACAGTGTTGAAAGAATAGCAGTTACTCCGCCGCTGTATCCTGAAGAAAGCGTGGGCCTTGCGGCTTCGCCTGTAAACGGGCTGCCTGCGGAAGCGGTACCCCCACCAGTAGTAAAAGCACCGCCACCCAGCGCGCCGAAGACAGCCGCACCGGCAGCCAATGCCAGCAACCAGGAAAAGTTTAGCCGCCGGCAGAACAAGCTGCAAATGGTGATACCTGTTACCGCACCCTTTATTGAATTACGCTTTTATGATAACGCGGCCATAGACGGAGATTCTATTGCGCTGTTTTTAAATGGCCGTGTTTTGCGGGAACATATACTGCTGGGTGGTGAACCGCAGGTCATAAAAATTCTTGCCGCTGAGTTGCAGGAAGACAATGAACTGGTACTGGTAGCAGAAAACCTGGGCAGTATACCACCCAATACCTCTTACCTGGTGGCCGTAGTAGGGCACAAACAATTTGAAGCGAGGCTGTTTGCAGATGAAGGCAGCAGCGCACTAATCAGGTTTATCAAAAAACCAGATAACGCCCCGTAAAAACGCCTGGCTCTAACCACTCACTCCTTCCATTAAAGAGCGGGCGCTCACCCATGCCGCTTGCCCTATATTTGCCGTCTAAATACATCATTATGGCAAGTGCGGCAATTGGAAAAGTATACCTTATTCCCTCATTCATTGACGAAGAAAACCTGCAGGTTTTACCGGCGTATATTACCGGTGCCGTACAGCAGTGCAATGTTTTTTTTGTAGAAAATGAACGAAGCGCCCGCAGGTACTTAAAACAACTATGGAAAGAAATGGTGATTGATAATTATGAATGGCATACCATCCATAAAGCCGAAGAGGAAGTACAGGAGACTTTTAAAAAATGTTTGCAACGTGGCCTAAGTATAGGAATTATCAGTGAGGCAGGATGCCCGGGGGTAGCAGACCCTGGTCAATTGCTGGTAAAAACAGCTCATGCCATGGGTGCAAAGGTATTGCCGCTATCCGGGCCCAGTGCATTGCTGATGGCGCTCATGGCCAGCGGCATGAATGGGCAGTCGTTCCAGTTTGTTGGCTACCTGCCCATAGACGCCAGTGCAAGAACCAAGGCTATAAAAGACCTGGAGGCTGAATCTATCAAAAAAAATTGTACGCAAATCTTTATTGAAACCCCTTATCGCAATAACCAGTTGCTGGAAGCATTGATCAAGACCCTTCATCCTGCAACATCGCTTTGCGTAGCCGCGGGGATAAGCGGCCCTGCGGAATTTATTAAGACAATGCCGGTGGCCGCCTGGAAGAACCAGGTACCTGATATTCATAAAATACCCACCGTATTTTTATTGCTGGGCGCCTGAAAGATGAATCAGCGCTTATTGATTACCGTATGATATCGTTTAACAGCTTACCGTTTTCATCACGTACAGACATTACGCTGTCTACAATGTATTTGCTCATGCCGCGCCAGGGAATAGAGCCAAGATACTCTTTGTAATGCAGTTCAAGCGTAGCCCCGCTGTGAGACATTAAAATATTGGCCACTTTTTCATCTACCACAGAAAAATCAAATTCATTGGATTGTATGCTGCCGGGCACCTGTGATTTATAGCCTGTCTGGATGATGCGGCCTTCATAGGTCTTGAACAGGTAGCCCTTCTTTACAAAGAAATTTAACTGCCCGGCTTTCGATCCTTCGCCAAACACAAAGAAAAAACGGGCCAGTATAATAATAACCACCCCAATGATTAACAGGCTAACAAAAATGCGCAGGAATTTTTTCATTGTACTTTTTTTTAGTTGCCTGTTAATGGGCAACTATGTGTTGCAAAGTTACAACCCATATTTGTCTACCAGGTAAATTAATGCAGTCATGTTAATAGCGCCCAGTTCAAGTTCACGGCGGTTTACATTTTCAAAAACATCATTGCGCGCATGGTGCAGGTCGAAGTAACGGTTATTGTCCGGCACAAGGCCCGCTACTGGTGTTTTCAGCACCTGGTGCAGCGGACCAATATCAGAACCGCCGCCACCCATGGTAAACTGGTACACACCATAAGGAAGCAGCAAGGGTAACCAGCCCTGTGCCTTGGCCAATTGCTGCGGAGACATAGAAAAGCCCATACCGCGGGGTGTAAACCCACCTGCATCACTTTCAAATGCAAACAGGTGCTGTTCACCACTGGCCTTTGCTTTTGCCGCATACATTTCTCCGCCGTTACCACCGTTTTCTTCATCTGCAAACAGCACAATACGGATGGTATGTTTTGGTTTGTAGCCCAGCAACTTCAATGTTCTCAATACTTCAATGGCATGCACACAGCCCGCGCCATCATCCTGTGCGCCCTCTGCAGGGTCCCAGCTGTCCAGATGCCCGCCGATGGTTATTATTTCATTGGGCGAACTTCCGGTTAACTCGCCTATAACGTTGTGCCCGATGGTATCGGGCAACATGCGCGCGTTTGACTGGTAATACAATTGTATCTCTTTACCCTGTTGTAACAGACCGGCCAGCTTTTCAGCGTCTCGTACACCCATGGCTGCACAGGGAATCTTTGCATAATTGCTGTCGTACTGCGTAAGGCCGGTATGCGGGTTATTATCCGCAGCGCTGCCGGTGAGGGAACGTATCACCACGGCCACTGCACCGTATTTGGCGGCACGTGCCGGACCAGATCTGCGGTAAACGCCAGATTCTCCGTAAGCCAGAAAGGGAGTGATGTATTTCTCATTAAATGGGTTATTAAAAAATACAATTTTGCCTTTTACATTGTCTTTTTGTCTTTCCAGGTCGTCAAAATTCCTGCAATACACTACCGGTGCTGTTAAACCGCTTTTTCCGGTACCCATGGAGTTACCGAGTGCAAGCACATCCAGCAGTTCTTTCACCGTTTTTCCACCACTGTCTTTATAAGTATACCATGCCTGGTCTTTTCCGCCACGTTCCCAATGTGGCACCTTGCATTCCTGCAGGTATACCTTATCGGCCCCTGCGGCCTGTAAGGTGCTCATACCCCACTGTTCTGCTTTATACTTTTGCGGGCTGCCGGATAAACGTCCGCCCACGGTTTTACAAAGCACCCGGAGATTCTCGTATATCTTTCCGCTTACGAGTATTTCATCCGCAATCTTTGATATAAAAATGGAATCATCTGCCTGCGCCAGCAGCGTGCTTTGGGCCATTAACAACATGCAAAAAACCAGCAATTTCCTCATGGTTTAAATTTTGCTAAAGATAGGGCAAACAAACATGCGGTATTGGGGTTAAAGCAGTCTGTTACCCGTGAAAACATTATTTCGTTTACCTTCGGAAACATTTTTGAAAACCAACAAAGCATAATGCGTATAGGAATTGTTTGCTATCCCACATTTGGTGGTAGTGGTGTACTGGCCACGGAGTTGGGCAAGGCGCTGGCAGATAAGAATCACCAGGTGCATTTTATTACTTACCAGCAGCCGGTACGACTGAGCGAGTTCAATGCTAACATCTTCTACCATGAAGTGCGGGTGCCCACTTATCCGTTGTTTGATTATCCGCCCTACGAGACGGCCCTGGCCAGCACCATGGTGGATGTGATTGCAAATAATAAGCTGGACCTCCTGCATGTACACTACGCAATTCCGCATGCATCGGCCGCCTATATGGCCAAACAAATTTTAAAAAAACAGGGCATTAATATACCTGTCATTACCACGCTGCACGGTACAGATATCACCCTGGTAGGCAAAGACAAAACCTACGCACCGGTGGTTACTTTTTCTATCAATGAAAGTGATGCCATTACCGCGGTGTCTAATAACCTGCGCGATGAGACCTACCATTCTTTTAAAATTGAAAAGGAAATTGAAGTCATTCACAACTTTGTAGACGTAAAAAGATTCAATAAGAAACCAATTGACGCCTTCAGAAGAGTGATAGCCCCCGCGGGCGAACGCATACTGCTGCATGCATCCAATTTTAGGAAAATAAAACGTGTGCAGGATGTGGTAAAGATTTTTGCAAAAGTAAATGCGGTCATTCCGAGCAAACTGATGTTTGTGGGCGATGGTCCCGAACGCCCGATGGCGGAAAGCCTCAGTCGTGAAATAGGCGTAGCAGGCGATATACGTTTTGTAGGCAAACAGGAACAAATGGAAGAAATTCTGGCGGTGGGCGATCTTTTCCTGCTCACCTCAGACTATGAAAGCTTTGGACTGGCTGCACTGGAAGCGATGGCAGCAGGAGTGCCGGTGGTTAGTACCAATGCCGGTGGTTTGCCCGAGATAAACGTGCAGGGTGTTACCGGCTATCTGAGTGATATTGGCAATGTAGATGAAATGGCGGCAAATGCTTTGCAGATTTTGCAGCATGATGATGTTCTGCTTCAGTTTAAGGAACGCGCCATCAGGCATGCGGCCACCTTTGATATACACAATATCATTCCCCAGTACGAAAAACTCTATAACCGTTTTTGTAAATGCATCTGAGCAGCTTAGCAGTACGCATCATTGCCCTGCCAATCGGGTAGCTTAAAAAATATTATTGGTCGATGCTTTAGCGCAGCCACTTTTCAGGATCGAAACTGCGGTTGGCATCATTGGA